>JBKCTR010000717.1:0-3828 GCA_046318755.1 Planctomycetaceae bacterium | reverse complement strand
TCAATGATCGATCTCCATTCATCAGATGGGGCGTGGAAAGCAATCCTTACAGGATAGAGATCGTGATGGGGACGACGACCTGGGGTAGTCGCGTTCGCGACAACCCCAGGCTGAGGGAAGTATCCCCTACGGCGAAGTTTTGATGGGCGAGGTCGCTGCTGGCGCGAACTGGACGAACTCACGGCGGAATCACTCGATCGATCAATTCCGTGATCCGATGAGCAATCGCGCTCAATGTCCCAAAACGTATGTGAATTCTTTTGGCGAGCCCGCCGAGCGGCTCGCGGCAGAGCGTCCGGGGGGCCGAGAGCGCTGGGTCCGAAACCGGCCGCGAAGCTCCACCCACCCACCATCCAATTGGCCCCCCCTCCCGGTCCACGGTATACTGCAGTGTCCCTCCGGGGGTGGTTCCACAGGTCGTTCGCTCGGCCAGCCTGTGTGTGGGTGCTTCCATGCGGCGCTCGGTCTGCCTGCTGTGTCTGATGGGTGTGCTGCTCGGCGGCACTCCCGGCACCCGCAGTCTCCCCGGCCCCCACTTGGCCCACGCCGCGGAAACCCCTCCCGCCGAGAAACTTCCGGCCGAGAAACTCCCTCCCGACCGCAAGCTCGTGTCGCTGCGGGTGGAACCGTCGGCACTCCGGCTCACCGGGTCCAACCGCCGGCAACAACTGCTGATCACCGGCGTCGGCGATGATGGTCGCGAAGTCGACCTCACCCGGGCCGCCCAGATCGAGCTGCTCCCCGCCGCCGGCAACCCGGCCGCCCCCCCAGACGCCAACACTCCTCTGGCTCGTCTCGAAGGCACCCGGCTGATCGGTCTGCGGGACGGGGCGGCCACGGTGCGGGTCACCTGGCAGGACCTCTCCTGGCAGGGACCGCTGCTGTTGGCCGGGGTCGAGACGCCCCCCGCCGTCGATTTCGCCCGCGATGTGAATCCCATTCTCACCCGTCTGGGCTGCAACAGCGGCGGTTGCCATGGCCGGGCCAGCGGACAAAACGGCTTCAAGCTCTCGGTCTTCGGTTTCGACCACGCCTTCGATTACGAAGCCATCGTCCACCAGGCCCGCGGTCGACGGGTCAACTCGGCCAACGCCGCCGAGAGTCTCATCCTCACCAAGCCGGCGGGAATTGTCCCCCACGGTGGGGGGCAACGGCTCAAGAAAGACTCGCTCGACTATGAAGTGCTGCGGCACTGGATCGACCAGGGGCTGCCTCCCGCCGATCCCCAGGTCCCCCAGCTCGTCTCGCTGGATGTCAGCCCGACCGAGCGGGTGCTCTGGGCTGGGGCCACCCAGCAGATCCTCGCGACCGCCCACTACTCAGACGGCACCACGCGCGATGTGACCCACGCCGCGTTCTACGCCTCCAACGCCCCCCACGTGGCCGAGGTCGATCCCCAGGGGCTGGTCCGCGTCGGGCACAACCCGGGCGAAGCGGCCATCACCGTCAATTACATGGGGCAGGTCGCCGCCGTGCAGGTGCAGTCGCCGCGGGCCGGCGTGACCCCCTCCGCGACCGATCCCCCCGCCCACAACGCCCTCGACCGCCTCGTCTGGGCCAAGCTGCGCAAGATGGGGCTGACTCCCTCCGAGGTGTGCGACGACGCCACGTTTCTGCGCCGGGTCTCGCTCGACCTGCTGGGAACCTTGCCGACCGTCGACGAAGCGCGGAGCTTTTTGGATGACACGCACTCGAACAAACGCGAGCGCTGGATCGACCACCTGCTGACCCGCGAGGAATATGCCGACTTCTGGTCGCTGAAGTGGGCCGACATTCTGCTGGTCGACCGCGAGAAACTGGGTGACCGCGGTGCCTTCGAGTTCCACCGCTGGCTGCGTTCTCAGTTCGCCCGCAATCGTCCGTACGATGCCTGGGTACGCGAGCTGCTGACCGCCACGGGAGACTCCGCCCAGTTCGGCCCTGTCAATTTCTTCCGCTCGGCCGACACCCCCGACGCCCTCGCCCGCACCATCAGCCAGGCCTTCCTGGGGGTGCGCGTCGAATGCGCGCAGTGCCATCACCACCCGTTCGAAAAGTGGTCGCAGGAAGACTACTACAGCCTCGCCGCGTTCTTTCATGGGCTGGAATTGCGCCCGCTGGGGAAAGACCGGGTGCTGGTGCTGCACCCCGGCTACCGCGACCTGACCATTCCCCAGACCACCACTGTCGTCACCGCGCACGCCCTTGGCGCCCCGGTGTCGGACCGGCTGAAACAGGGCGATCCCCGCCAGGTGCTGGCCGAGTGGCTCACGGCCCAAGACAACCCCTGGTTCGCCAGGCTGGCGGTCAACCGGCTTTGGAAGCACTTCCTGGGGCGGGGCCTGGTCGAGTCTGAGGATGACCTGCGTTCGACCAACCCCCCCACCAATGGGCCGCTGCTCGATGCACTCGCGAACGAATTGGTGCAGTCGGGTTTTGATCTGAAACACGTCATGCGGCTGATCCTCAACAGCCGGGTCTACCAGTTGTCGAGCGAGCCCAACGACACCAATCTCGACGACGCACAAAACTTCTCGCACCACGTCATTCGCCGGCAGTCGGCCGAGGTGCTGCTCGACTCGATCAGCCAGGTCACCGGCGTTCCCGAGAGTTTCCCCGGCCGTCCCGAGGGAACCCGCGCGATCGCCCTGTGGAACAACCGGCTTCCCTCGTACTTCCTCGAAATCTTCGGCCGTCCCGAACGGAACACCCCCTGCGAGTGCGGCCGTTCGAGCGACCCCACCATGGCCCAGGCACTGCACCTGATGAACGCCCCCGAGGTGGAGGCGAAGATTGCCCACCCGCAGGGACGGGTCGCCCGGCTCGTGGCCGAAGGACTGTCTCCCGACCAGATCGTGGAGCAACTCACCCTCGCCGCCCTCGGTCGACTTCCCGACGACCGCCAGAAAACCGTCGCCCGCCGGCTGTTTGACGCAGCCCCGCTCCGCGAAGCGGCCGAAGATTACCTGTGGACCCTGCTGAACTCGTACGACTTCGTGCTGATCAAATAGGACCCTGTCGCATGGCACATCCCTACTGTGACGGCATCGACCGCCGCGGCTTCTTCAAGGTTGGCTCGCTGGGGGGGCTGACTCTGGCCGAGACCCTGCGGCTGCAGGCCCTGTCGGCCGCTGAAATTCCCGCCGAGAAGCGGAATGAAGTGAACTGCATCTTCATCTTCATTATTGGCGGCATGGCCCACCAGGACATGTGGGACCCCAAGCCCGAAGCGCCTGCCGAGATCCGGGGAGATTTCACCCCCATCCAGACCAAGGTGCCGGGCATCCAGCTCACGAACATCCTGCCGCGGATGGCCCAGGTGACCGACCAGATCGCCATTCTGCGCGGGCTGACCCACACCGATCCCGACCATACCGCCGGGTATCATGTGATGATGACCGGAGTGCACCCGGGCGTGGGGGGGAACTTCAACCGGAACAAGCAAGACAACAACGTTCATCCCGCGCTCGGTTCGATGGTGTCGAAGGTCGGGGGCGGAAACGGTGCCTTGCCCCCCTATATCTCGGTTCCGAATTTCCTCAACAGCGGCGGACCGGCGTTCTTCGGAGCCAGCCATGCGCCGTTTGTGATCGAGTCGGACCCTGCCTCGCCCGAGTTCTCGGTCCGCGACATCGTGCTGCCCGATGGGGTCGCCACCGACCGCAGCCAGCGCCGGCAGGGAGCGCTGCGCGAGATCAACCGCCTCGTGGCGGCCGCCGAGAAGGCCAGCCAGACCGTGCAGGCGGTCGATGTCTTCCAGGAGAAGGCCTACAACCTCATGACGTCGCAGAAGGCCCGCGTCGCCTTCGACATCGCACGCGAGGGCCCGGAAACCCGCGAGGCCTACGG
>JBKCTR010000716.1:0-5056 GCA_046318755.1 Planctomycetaceae bacterium | reverse complement strand
GGCCGATGTGGCCGGTTCCACAACTGGGAGCCCGTCACGCAGAGGGGGGATCGCGTGGCAGTGCGGACATTCAAAGTTGGACATGGAGCGAAACACACCGCTATGGAATCGCAGAGGACTTTGCGTGGCCCCCTCGGTCAGATTCTCGTACCGTGCCAAGTCATGGACTGTCCCAGTTATCTGGATCCACCCACCGCACCGGGACCGGGTGGCCCCAGGTTTCAAGCTGATGCCTCAGGAGGCCAGCCACCTGCCGGGAAAAAGAGGATTCCGCAGTCAAGGCGACGATCACGATCGGGCACCGGGTCGCCACGATGATCCCTCCCATGTTGGGGATTGAGGGGAACATTGCCCCCAGTGGATCTCCCGCTCCAGGAAAGTCTCTCCGAAGATAGATCACCTTGAGCTTACTGACGGGTAAGACCCGCTGACGGCCGAGACGCCCGAGACTCCAGCGGCACAGAAATTCGTCGCGCGTCAAGCAAATGGTGGTCCGGCCGAAGGCGATGTACATGGCCGAGCCGATGAGGATGATGGCGAACGTCAGGAACACAAACGTGTCGGCTCGATCCAGAGGACCAAACGGCCCCGCTGCTCCCAGGTTTGGCCGGCCGAATCCGCAGGCCGCCGCCCCCCACGGCAGACCGATCAGCAGAAAGCACAACGTGACCAACACCCGCTTGAACGGATTCGGCTTGACCGGAAACCAGAAGCTCAGACTCTCCGGGGTCTCCTCCAGCAGGCGAATCGGCGACCCTGGCGGGAGCTGCGACGGCAGCAGAGGAGGCACCTCTTCGGACTGCCCATCTCGCGCAAGCGGCTCCGGTGCGGGGCCGAAGCCGGGCGAAGCACTTTCGGGAGGAGCCACAACGGCCGGAGTGGTCACGGAATCCGCGGCAAATCCCATCGACTTCAGGCGGTCTTGAATCTCAGCCTCCAGCCACTCCTTGTCGTCCTGCGCGAGATTGGTGCCGATATCCAACCCGGTGGTTTCGTGCTGGACTCTGACGGAATGCACGAGGACTTCGTGGATTGCGAAATCCTGACATAGTCTGCATTCCGTTCCCTTCGCCAGCGACAGTTCCCGTTGGCGGCTGTGGCCAAACAGAATCTTCTTCAGGATGACGCGCTGTTGGTTGACTGTCAGTATGGTTTGGGCGAACTTCAGCTCCAGCACCTCCCGAAATTGCTGGTACCAACCCATCCACCCCAGCCACACCAGCGGATAACCAAGCCAGAGCACGCTCTTCGGATTGGCGGCATGCCATGACCCCCCAAGCCCTACGGTGAAAAACAAGAGGAAGGCAAAGAACAACAACGCCTGCCAGCCCAGCGGGTTGCAGGCGTTGCCCCCCGGTGGAATGAAAACCACCAATTGGTCCGCATCCGCTTGCAACACCTGCAACCGGCTCCCTTCCGGCAAGGGCCGGAGCAGATCCCGTGGTTCGCTTTCCGCCTTACTTTGCCAGGAATGTTCGGATTCGACAGGCTCCAACCGCCAAGTGTCGCGCCCCGACGCCCCACGTGCATCGCCAAGAGCACCAACAGGCGCTCGATTGCCCGAGAGGGCTGGCACCGCAGGGCTGTCCTCACCCTCCGGACATCTGGTTGTCGACGGGTTCATGACACATTCCAGCGACAGGGCACAAGGGGGGTCCGTAACGAAGCCTTCGTTCCAACGAACCAAAGTGAGTTTCCATGATTGGGGGGCTGCCGCAATCGGTGGCTTCCCTTTTCCGGCCGAACCCGCCGGGCTGAGCGGCTCGTGGGCTCAGCAATCCGCAGCAGAACGACTCCGCAGTCGTGAGAGGATCTGTTCAGTCGATCTCCGCATCCCGGACGACAGCCTCAATCCCCGCAGCCCCCTCCGGAATCGTCCCTGGGCGGCAGCACGACATCCAGGACCTGCAACCCGACTTCGACAGGATGCCCCCACTCCTGAAGTTTCCATAGCAGCAGACCAGCGACCTGACGCGCCAGTTGCGGGTCCCCCTGAGGACACACCGTCTGGAACTGCTGCGAGCCCGAGACTCGACAATCCTCGGTGATGCGGCGAGCCATGCGACTGCTGTCCAGCCAGGTATTCACACGTTCGAGCGCAACCGCTTCGATCATGGCAATGGGAATCCCCCACCGAGCCGCAGCCGGCCCCCATCCCTTTTGGTATTCCAGCACGTCCGGTGTCAGCCGCAGCCAGATTCGCTTTTGGGAGTCCGCCAAGCCGAACAGGATGGGAAACACAACCAGGCCCGAGGCGATCCACGACAACCAGGCCCCCAGGCATACCGCACACAATCCGGGCACCACCCACCAGTAGGGACTCCGTTCACTCACTGGAAACGACACGAGCAAGAGGTCGGGTTGATTCTCAATCACGCGGATCACACTCTCACGCGGCAAATCACTGGCGGCCACGGGGCCGGCGGGAGCCCTGCGGGCCCCACGAATGCCCGAGGGATCCTGAGGATCACTTGGGTCGCTTTCGTGCATCCCGGCGGACGACACGTCGCTCGGATTGTCCGCAATTGTCGCGGCCCGCGTGGTGGCGATGGCCTGCTCGATCTGTTCTGAGAGCCACTCGAGTTCCGAGAGGACCAGACCCCTGCCCAGTCTCAGGGTCTGGCCCAGGCTCGCGACTTCCACCTCGTAGACGCCGACCTGCACGGTGGGAAAGGCCGCGATCAGCCGGCATTCCGTCGCCTCCCGCACGGTCAATTCCTGCTGCCACGTCCTCCCGAACACGGTCTTCTGCACCACGATCCGTGCCGGGGCCACCGAGAGCAGCGTGCGCATGCAAGTCGTCGTCAGGGCGTTCCACCACCCCCGAAGTGCGACCAGCCAGAAGAAACCCAAAATCACAAACAGGATGAGCTGCATCTCCACTGCGGGTGGTGGGCCCCAGACCACTGAAACCACGCAGAACACAGTGACTATCCCCAGCACTGCAGTGACATTCCGCAGGAATCTCCGAAAGTCGTTTCCCTTCAGTGTCACCGGTGGAATGAAGACCACCAGACGCTCCCCGGCCGCGGCCACAAGCTTCAAACGGCCTGGGGGTGGCAGTGGCGGGGACGGAGTGACGGGATTCTCCTCGGGACAGTCTGGATTCATCGACGGTCCTGACATCACAGTCGCTCCGACCTCATCGTTGATTGTGGCCACCCTCTGTGTGCTGGTTTCGGATCCCGCAGCGGATTATGCCGTCGCATCGGCAACGGACGAATCCGGCAAGATCCGCCGAATCTGTTCAACCAGCCAGACTTTGTCGGCCTGGTCGAGGTTGGTTGCAAATCCCAATGACTGGTTCGAATTGGCCACCTGCACCCGGTAGACCGGAACATCATTGACGGAATATGCCACCACCAGCGAGCAGTCCGTGATGTCGGATACCGGCAACTCCTGCTGTCGCGTCTTGCCGAACAGCGTGGTCTGCACCACGACCCGTTCGCGATCGACCGAGAGCAGGGTTCGCTGGTATCGCATTTTCAAGGCGCCCCACCAGACCCCCAAGGTCACGAGCCAAAAGATCCCCAGCATCAGCAGCAGGAAACCGGGGCCCTGCGGTTGTTGTGCCGGCCCCGCCGCAACAACCATCACGAAGACCCCGGTGATAACCGCCAATATCGCGGTGAACACGAACACGAAAACCCACAGCGAATTCCCCGCCCGGCCCCCCGGCGGCAAAAACACCACCACCCGCCCTTCCTCGACCTGCACAATCTGCAACCGGCTTTCCGCGGGGAGCGGATCGACCGGGGGTGGTGCAGCCTCGGAAGAGTCACTCGGCCAAGACTCGGGCTTTTCCCAACCAGACCGTGTCTCGAATGGCCCCGCCGTCTCCAGTGCGGCCGAGACATCGGCTTCGCAAAAGGGACAGGTCCGCGCGCCGCTGTCACGCAACAACTCGACATCGAGCTGGGCGTGACACCGCGGACAGGCTGCCTCGGCAGGGCTCATGGCACCAGTTTCTCGGCCCGCAACAGTCCAATCACCCGCTCCATCCCCACGACCGTCCGCTGAATGTCCTCGGCCGTGTGAACTCCCGACAGCATCGCCCGCCAGCCGAAGAAATCGAGCCCGTTCAACAACAGCGCACAGCGGAAGGCGTGCGTCAGCTTCGGGTCGATCTTGCGGTCGAGCTTGGCGACCTCGTTGTTGTAGGGGATGAAGTCGTCACTGTCGGGGCGCGGTCCGTCGTACTCAGGCACCACCGTCACCATCGAGAACTCGCCATACGCGCACCAGTTGACCCCCGTGCGGGCGAAGACCTCATTCAGCCCGGCACGCAACAGGCGCCCCATCTCGTTCGCCTGCCGACAGAGGTCTCCCTTCGAGACCTCGGCCAGGGCGGCCACCCCGGCGGCGGCCGAGAGCGGATTGCCGTTGTACGTTCCCGGGTGCTTCATCTTCTGCCCCCAGCGATTTTTGCTCTCCAGGGCCGACATGTACTCCGCCTTGCCCGCGAGAGCCCCTCCCGGCAAACCACCGGCCAGGATCTTGGCGAGCGTGGTGAGATCGGGAGTGATGCCATAGTGCCCCTGCGAGCCGCTGGGATGCACGCGGAACCCGGTGATCACCTCGTCGAAAATCAGCAGCACCCCCTTGCGGGCGGTCAACTCGCGGACACCCCGCAGAAATTCCCCCCGCATCGGCACCAATGACCAATGTCCGCCGGTTCCTTCCAGGATCACGCAGGCGGGATTGTGCTCGTCGAGGGCCCGTTCCAGGGCCGCCAGATCATTTGGCGGAATGACCACCAGGTCATCCAGCACATTCTGTGTGATGACCGGCTTGCCGTACTGACCGGTGCCATACGGCGGATCGGCCGCCGGGATCAACAGATCGTGCCATCCATGAAAATGCCCCTCGAACTTCAACACCTTGCGGCGGCCCGTGACAATGCGCGAGATGCGCAGGGCCATCAAGGTGGCCTCGGTTCCGCTGTTGACGAACCGCACCCGCTCGCCACACGTGGTGAGCCGTTGGACCCACTCGCCCCACTCGATTTCCAATTCATGGCAGGCCCCCGGATGGGTCGCCAACGGCACCTGGCGCT
>JBKCTR010000715.1:0-11720 GCA_046318755.1 Planctomycetaceae bacterium | reverse complement strand
TTCGAGGCTGGCGTCGGGTTCCGGAGGGGGAGGAATCACCCGGCTGGGCCGACCGGTTTCAGGGAGCGGCTCGGGGGTGACTCCCGGGGTGTAATTCATTTCCAGAGGACGGTTGGCGGGGCTGTTGACCGGACCGAGGTTGGTCGAGGTCGAGTAGCCTCCGAAGTCTTCTCCGGGGACACCGAAGAGGGGCCCGTGGATCGACTCGGCCTGGCATTCGATGAAGTTGATCCGCTGGGTTTCGATCTCCTTGATCATCTCCGCCTCTTCTTCATTCCGGATGATGCGGGGGGTCAGGAAGATCAGCAGTTCGGTGCGGCGGGTCCGCTTGAAGTCGGCCCGGAAGAGTTGTCCCAGCAGGGGAATGTCACCCAGCAGGGGAACCTTGCGTTCTTCGAGAGTGTTCGAACTGGTGATCATGCCACCGAGCACAATCGTCTGCCCGGTCCGGACGATGACCGAGGTCTGGGCGTTGGTGGTGTCGATGATCGGCGAGGTGATCACGCTGCCATTGGGATTCGTGAAGAGGGGAATCCCCTGGGGGTTGAGGGCGTCCTTGCGGGCCGAGACCTCCATCACCACCATTCCTTCGGGACTGATGCGGGGGATGACCTCGAGGATGATGCCGACGTTTCGGGGAAGCACGATGGGGGTGGCGTTCCCCGTGTTCTGGTTGATGGTGAAGCTGTCGACGCGGGGGACTTCCTGGCCCACCTGGATGGTGGCCAACTGGTTGTCGAGGGCCTGCACCTGGGGGCGGCTGAGCACGTCGATGCGCCGACGGGCGGCGAGGGCCCGCAGCAGCACGCTGACGCTTTCCGAGCCGGCGGCCAGCACGAGGCCGCCGTAGCCCAGGTCTCCATTCACGCGGCCCACCGCGAGGCTGCTCAGGGCCTGGCCGCCGACGCGCTGGGTATTGAGATTGGGGGAGGTGTTGTTCCCCAAGGGCTGGTTGTTGAAGTTGAACCCGGGTGTGGAGCTTTGCGAGACAATGGTCTGGGTGGTGGTCTGCACCCCGTTGGGCGAGGTGTTCGTGGTGGGGACCTGAACCAATTCGGTGATGGCGCTGCGATCGAAGAGGATGGAGTCCTGAATACCCAGTTCCACGCCCCATTCGTCATTGCTGGTCAGTTCGACCTCCACCAGCAGGGCCTGGATGATCACCTGCTTGGGGACCTGATCCAGCTCGCGGATGATCTGGATAATGTCGTCGAAGTAACGGGGGGTCGCGCTGATCAGCAGCTTGTTGCCGACTGGTTCGGGGACGACCACGACCTCGCGGTCGAACTGGTCAAACGCGCTGACCAGGGCGGGATCTTGCTGTTCGATCTGTCGTCGTGACTGCAGGAACTGCTGAATGGCCTGGGCGACGTCGGCGGCCGGGCTGTTCTTGAGGGCGTACACCCGGTTCTGCCGCTGGCGAACGTCGCTGGAATCGAGCGACAGCAGCACGGCATGCACCACTTCGAGGGCGTCTCCACCGCCGATGGCGATGATGCTGTTGGTGCGGGTGTCGACCGAGAACCGCAGGGGGATGAGGGTGCTGCTGGCGTCGTCGGTACCGGCCAGCGGCAAGCCGCCGCCGAACCCGCCCTGTCCACCGGCACCCCCTCGCTGCCGCTGCGCCTGGGCCGCGAACAACCCCTCCAGCAGGGCCACCATACCGGTGGCATCCGCGTTGGAGAGGGGGAACACCTTGATCTCGGCAACGGCCGAGGCGGGTTTGTCGAGCCGCTTGATGAGGGTTTCGATGAGCGCGATGCTCTCGGCCGGAGCGGTCACCACGATGCTGTTGGTGCGGGCATCGGGATTGATGCGGATGTCGGAGATGATGCCCGAGCGGACGGCCCGGCCCTCGTCTCCCTCGGCGTCGAGGAACTCGATGATCGAACTCTTCACATCCCGCAGGTCTTCGTTCTGGATCTGCTGATTGGCACCTCCTCCGCCGCCGAAACCACCCCCGCCGCCCCCCTGGTTCTGCGCCTGGACGCGGGCCGGCGTCAGGACGGCAATGATCGCCTGCTGCAGAGTGACCGCCAGTTCGTCGGCGAGCGCATTCTGGAGGGGGAAGATCCGCAGTTGATTGACCGAATCGGACCCGAGGGTGTCGAGGTCATTGATCAGCATCGAAACCTCGGCCATGTCGCGGGGACGGGCCTGGACGATGACCGAGTTCGTGCGGCTGTCGGGAACAACCACCACTCGGGGGGCGAGGACCGCCGTCGAGTTGTTGGCATTGTTGGCGGTGGCCTGACCCGGGGTGGCGGTCTGGCCGACCGGATACATCTGCTTGATGGTGTCGGAGACCTGGGACGGGACCGCGTACTTCAGGCGGAACACCTTGTACTCGAGCGTTGGGTCGCTGGGTTGGTCGAGCTGTTCGAGTAGTTCGAGAATGGCGTCGAGATCGGCCTGGGGGGCCACGATCAGCAGGGCGTTGGGCCGTGCAACCGGGAACAGTGCCACCGACGACGCGCTGGCCTGGCCGCCGCGGGCCGCCTGCTTGGGGCTGATGCGGTCGTAAACTGCCGTCAGCAGCGTGGCGAGCGCTTCGCTGTTTTGATGTTCGACCGGAACCATGCGGACCACCGGGGCGCTGGCTTCGCTGAGCTTCTCAATCTCCTTGAGAATGCTCATCACCGTCTCGACGTCCTTTTCATTCCCCTTGATGATGAACACATTGAGATCGGGGACCGCTTCGATCGAGACTTCACCCTTGAGGCTTCCCTGCAGGGCCTGGGGGATGGGCATCCCCTGTTGGGCTGCCGCGGCTGCCCGGCCCCCCTCGGCCCGCCCGCGGGCGGGTGGGGTTGCCTCTTCGTCATCTTGACCGGCGTTGTCGGCCCCAGCGCCAGCGTCGTCGCGGGCGTTCTGCATGCGGGTCGCCAGGACCAACTGGTCCAACTCGGTCTGCAGAGACTTCGCCAGCCGCGAGTCGGCTTTGTTGGAGGGAATCGCCCGGATCGCACCCTGATCTCCCGGGGGGAGCTTGACGAGTGCTCGTACCAGACGTACAATGGAGGGAGTCTCTTGTTCACTTGCCTCGACCAAGACGGAATTCCGTTCTTCATCGATGCCAATCTTGAACCGAACGCGTCGTTCTCCGGGATCTTCCGAGGGGGCCAGAATGGCGAAGCCTTCGAGTCCGCCGGGACCCCTGGCCAGCCGTTGCGTGTTTCCCTTGAACGCCTTCAGCAACGACTTCTGGATGCTGCCGGCGTCGCGGTTCGAAAGACGAATCTCGGTTTCCACCAGTTCCGATCCGTCAGCCTCGACCTCGGCGGCCACCCGGCGCACTTTGCGGAGGGGGCGTGGCTCTTCGAGATCATCCTCCTCGACGGTGGCGGAACGGACCCGGCGCGAGCTGTTCGCCAAGCGCCGGGGAGATTCGGTCTCGGTCTCTTCGGCGGCCTCGCGTCCCCGGGGAGGCCAAACGGCCTGGGCCTGGGCCGGACGCCGCTTTTTGAGTTGGGCCACTTCCTCTTCCGCGGCCGAGGCGGCCTCTCTGGCCTCGGCTTCCCGCCGGCGCTCGTCCTCGCCCTTGATGACCGCTGGGCTGTAATCCATCCGCTGCTGATGGGCGCTAATCAGAACCAGGTGGTCTCCCTTGACGACCAGTTTCTGACCCATCGGGGCCAGTTCGCGGTTGAGAATGCGCAGTGCCTCGTCCGGGGAGTGTTGCTTCCGGTCGATGCGACTGAACGGGCGGGCGGGAATTTCGTCCGCCACCAGCTCTTTGTCCATGCTCTTGGCGACGTCGTTGAGCACCTTTTTCCAGTTCGCCCGCAGGTAATTCAGGCGGATCCGCTGGCTCTCCCCCGTCGAGGGGAGGTCCAACGAAGAGCTCTCTTCGCTGTCTTCCGCTTCGGCAGACTGTGCCTGCGAGGGACGCCCCTTCGAACTTTTCAGGGGAGGCCGCTCCTTGGTTCCCGCCGAAAGCGGAATCACCGCAGACGCCACCGTCAACACCAGAGCGGTGCAGCAGGCGGCTACGGGGAGCAGGGATCGGAAAGGTGAAGGAAGTTTCGGCACGAGGTGTTCTCCTGAACGTGGGTACCGTCCGCCGGGACCAAGTCAGCCGCAACCAGGCTGATCTGGTAATTCCCCCCGAATAACCGGCACGAACCGTTCTCTCGTGTCTATCGGCAACATCGTTGCGACTGCTTGAGTCCACCAAGGCTGCCCAGATTACTTTTTCGGAGAAATCTGAACTGTGGCGGCCCACGCAAGGTCCAAGGGGGCTGGGGCTCGATTCCGCGGCTGCCACAGATTGGGAAATCGAGCTGTTCTGGGTGACATGGGCGAGGTGGGCCTGGCCGCTTGCTGTGGAGTTCGCAGCCACCTTGGTACGCTGGCCGTTCAGAAGGAAGTTCCAGAACCAGGGGCGCAATTTCGAGAGACCAACCGGCCGACCATGACTGTCGATCTGCTGATTCGGGGAGGGACCGTGCTGGATGGGTTGGGCCATCCTGGCACCCGGGCGGATGTGGCCATCCGGGGCGAACGGGTGGTGGAGGTCGGACACTGCGAGCAATTGTCTGCCCGGGAAACCCTGGATGCATCGGGGCTGGTCGTGGCCCCCGGCTTCGTGGACCTGCACACCCACTCGGATGGCTGGCTATTGCGAACCGGGAACTTCGAGGTGAAGACGCGGCAAGGCTTCACGACGGAAGTCTTGATGGCCGACGGCATCTCGTACGCCCCTGTGCGGAAGTGGAATGCCGCCGAATGGATTTTTTATCTGCGGTCGCTGAATGGTCTGCGATTGGATCATTACCGAGGTTGGGAGAGTCTCGCCGATTACCAGCGGGAATTGGATCGCAACACCGCACAGAATTCGCTGTTGCAGATTCCTTATGCGAATGTGCGAGTGAATGCGCTGGGGTGGGGGCGGCAGACGCCCGACGACTACCAGGCCCGAGAGATTCGGGCCGCCATCCGGGAGGGAATGCGGCAGGGGGCGGCAGGCCTGTCCACAGGACTGGACTACATCGCCCAATGTTTCGCGACCACCGACGAACTGGTCGATGCCTGTCGGGCGATGGCGGATCTGGGGGGGTTGTATGTCACGCATGTGCGTTACAAACAGGGTCTGCGACGCGCCGTGGAAGAGGCGGTCGAGATTGCCGTCCGGGGGGGTGTCCCGCTGCACATTTCCCACCTGAAAGCCAGCTCGGGCCTCGATGTCGATGAGACCCTGGAGTTGATCGACTGGGCGCGGCGGCGGGTCGACCTGACGTTCGATGTGTATCCGTACCAGCCAGGCTCGACGATGTTGAACTTCCTGATTCCCAACGAGTGTTGGGAGCGGGGGCCGTTGGCGGTGCTCGAACGTCTGCGGGAACCGGCGATTCGAGATCGCTTCGCCGCGGGGCTGGCCGCTTACGATCTCGATCTGGACGAGATCCACATTGCCTGGACGCAGTCGAAAGACAACGCGGTGCATCAGGGAAAACTGCTGAGCCAGTATGTGGCCGAGACAGGGCTGTCGGCGGCCGACGCACTGTGCAACCTGCTGCTGGAGGAACGGCTGGCGGTGCTGCTGGTGTTCAATCAGGGAGACGACCGGCTGGTGGAACCGTTTCTGCAGCATGACCTGTATCTGATGGGCAGCGATGGGATCTACTTTGACGATGGGGCGGTGCATCCCCGGATCGCGGGATCGGCCGCCCGCCTCTTGGGAGCCTGTGTCCGCGATCGAAAACTCTTTTCACTCGAAGAGGGGGTTCGCAAGCTGACCTCTGGTCCCGCGCGGCGGTTTGGGTTGAAGGATCGGGGCGAGTTGCGTCCCGGGACTTATGCCGATGTGGTGGTGTTCGACCCGCGAACGATCTCCGACCCCGCCACCTACGAGAAGCCGCACCAATTCGCCACGGGGGTTCGGGATGTGTTTGTGAACGGCACGGCTGTGGTGCGGGATGGTGCGCCGGTCTCGTTCTCGCGCGGGATGGCGCCGGGTCGCGCTCTGAGATTTCGGGAATAGCTCGCGCTGCGGCGAAAACTCGCTGCCTTGCAGCACCATCACCGGCAGGTTCATACTCGGCTCTTGCCTGTCCCCGCCGGGGATCACCTCTTCACGGATTTCGGCCAGCATGCTGCAGATCAAGAAGTCTCACCAACAGGGTATCGTGGTTCTGAGCCTTGAGGGGCAGTTGATTTCCGGGAGCGAAACCCGGGCCTTGGCCGAGCAATTGTCCCGTCTGATGCAGGCTGGCGAGAGTCGGGTGCTGTTGGATCTGGCGGGAGTTGGGTTCATCGACAGTGCGGGAGTGGGCGAATTGGTGGCGGCATACAGCAACCTGCGGCGTGCCGGGGGAGACTTGAAGCTGTGTCGGCCCCAACCCATGGTCGAGAAGGTGTTTCAGTTGGTGAAGCTGACCTCACGCCTGGGAGTCTGCACCTCGGTGGAAGCCGGGGGGGCCAGTCTGGGGGCGTCGGGCGAGATCGACGAGGGTTCGACCAACAGGGGCTGACATGGGGGCTGCCAAATCCCCGCATGGAGAGTTTCCACCGGGACGCGGGGAGTTGTGTTTTCCTTCGCACCAGGGGGGCCTGCGGATCTTCACCTGGAGGCCCGCCGCGCTGGGAGAAGGTCCCCTGCTGGTGGTATTTCATGGGGTACTGCGCAACGCCGAGGAGTATCGCGACCATACCGAGGCTCTGGCGCGCCGGTTGGGTGGGGCTGTGGCGGCACCCTTGTTTGATGCCGAGCGGTTTCCCACCACCCGTTATCAGCAGGGAGGGCTGTTGCAGATGGGCCAGCCGGTGCCCGAGCAGGACTGGACTTTCAGCCTCATCCCGCCACTGCTCGATGCGCTCCGCGAATCTCTGGGGGAGAAGGGGCGCAGGGTCTACCTGCTGGGACATTCCGGAGGGGGACAGTTTCTGGCGCGAATGGCGGCGTTCGTTACCCCCCGGGTGGACCAGATTGTCGCCGCCAATCCAGGCACGTACCTGTTTCTGAATCGCGAACATGCATTTCCCCTGGGGTTTGGCGGTCTGCCGGTCGAGTGGAGTGACGACGCGGTCTGGGAGCGCTACCTGGCCCAACCGCTGACGATTTTTCTGGGGACAGGAGACATCGTGCGGGATGAGAATCTCGATGTTTCCCCTGCCGCGGATCGCCAAGGGTTGTCGCGCTACGAGCGGGGGAGGCGGGCGTGGTTTCGCGGTCGGGACCTGGCGGAGCGGCGGGGCTGGCGGTTTGCCTGGCGACTGGTGGAGGCGGCGGACATTCCCCATGATCACGAGCGGATGTTCAACCATCCCCAGTGCCTGGTGGCGCTGGGGGAGTCTTGAAGTCCGGGGGGGACAACACACAGAGACCAGACCATGGATCGCACGTTCCAGATTGCTGTCATCGCGGGGGATGGAATTGGCCCCGAAGTCACCCGGGAGGCGCAGCGCGTGGCCGCCCGCGCGGCGGGGTTGGCGGGGGCCCGGTTGGAGTGGCGGGAGTTTCCCTGGGGGACCGACCACTACTTCGCTCACGGTCGCATGGCTCCGGCCGATTTTCTGGAGACGTTGGCTGGCTTTGACGCAATCCTGCTGGGAGCGGTGGGGCATCCCCAGGTCCAGGATCACGTCACGTTGAACGGCCTGCTGCTGCCGATTCGACGGCGGTTCGACCAGTACATCTGCCTGCGCCCTTCGTACCTGTACGAGGGGGTGGCGAGTCCGCTGGTGGGCAAACCGGCCGGCTCCATCGACATGTTGGTCTTCCGGGAGAACACCGAAGGGGAGTATGTCGACGTGGGGGGGCGGGTGTATCGGGGTTTCGCCGAAGAGACGGCCCTCCAGACCGCGGTGTTCACCCGCAGGGGGTGCGAGCGGATCATCCGCGCGGCGTTCGAAGCCGCGCTGACCCGTCCGCGGCGCAAAGTCTCCTCGATCACCAAGAGCAATGCCCAAGGGTATGGGATGGTCTTGTGGGATGAGTGCTTCGCGCGCGTGGCGGCCGACTATCCCCAGGTCACCACCGAGTCTCTGCTGATTGATCGGGCGGTGATGGAATTCGTCCGCCAGCCCGAGTCGTTTGATGTGGTGGTCGCCAGCAACCTGTTCGGTGACATCCTCACCGATCTGGCGGCGATTGTGGTGGGCAGCATGGGGTTGGCCGCCTCGGGAAACATTGACCCGACCCGTCGCGGTCCCAGCATGTTCGAACCGGTGCATGGCTCGGCTCCCGACATTACCGGGAAGGGGATTGCGAATCCTCTGGCGGCGATCCTCTCGGCGGCGATGATGCTCGAGCATCTGCAGCTTCCGACCGCTGCGAAGGCCCTGAGGGATGGGGTGGCCCGGGTGTTGGGGAAGGGGGCGATCCGGACTCCGGACCTGGGTGGCCGCTCATCAACCGCCGAGGTGGGAGAGGCCGTCTTGGCGACTCTCTAACAGGGGCGCCGCCGGGATTGGCTGGCCTGATTCGTGGTTGGCCGAACGGGCACCCTTGTGCGATGTTTGCCCCGTTTCCAGATCGTCCCTCCGCGAGTGACTGGGGCATGGGCAGTCTGGAACCGGGACTGCTACAATGGGAACAGGTTGGCGGTCGGCAGGTGTTGCCGCCGCGCCGATTCTGCCCAAAGGTTCCCCGTTCCTTGCCGCGGGAGATGTTCCAGTGCGAAACGCCCTGGGCTTGATGCTTCAGATGGCCGTGCTGATGTTTCTGCCGCTGGTGATTGGCTGGCAATTGTTTTTTGGATTTCCCCTGCTGGCGATGCCTGCGGCGACCTTGCTGGCGATTGTCGTGTTCTCCCTGGGACACTTCCTGAGGCAGAGGCAATGACTGGGTTTCGCATGGATGAGTTCTCGGTGTGGCATGTTGCCCGGCGATGGTTGTGGTCCGGTTGCCTGCTGATGCTGTGGAGTGGGTTGCAGGGCGAGCTCTGCGGGCAGGACCGCAATCCCGGGCAACCCCCGGAATCGACCCTGGCTGTGATCAATCCCCAGGCCACCCGTCGATATCAGGCGGCCGAGGAATTGCTGTTGGCTCAGCGTTGGAAAGATGCGCTGGATCAAATTGAACCGCTTTTGAACCAGGGGGGGACGGGCCTGGTGAACGTGGGGCAGGGGCGGCAGGTCGGCGTGGAACAGGCGGGGCGGATGCTGCTCTCTGGATTGTCTGGGGAAGCGTTGGAACGCCATCGCCGTCGGGTCGATCCACTGGCCCGACGCTGGTGGGATTCGGGAACGGAGGTCGATCTGAAACGTATTGTGGATCGGGCGTTCCACAGCTCGTTTGGTGATGATGCCCTGTTGAAGCTGGGAGACCTCGCCTGGGAACGGGGGGAACCTTCCGAGGCCCGCGCTTACTGGGAACGCCTGGTGCCCCCGTTTGCGGGCGCGGTACGCCCCGCCGGAGTGCCGCCGGTGGCCTATTACCCCGACCCCCAGGTGGAACCGGCGGCTGTCCGGGCACGACTGGTGTTGTCGAGTGCGGCGATGGCTGAACGAGATCGGGCGCTCCGCGAACTCGCCGCGGTTCGCCGGGAGTTTCCACAGCACGAGGAGGGGGGGCTGGATTTTGCGCGGAATGGCTGGCAAGGATTGGAGGAACTCATCCTGTCTGGGTTGGGGAAGGCCGGAACAGGGGTGGATTCCTGGTCGACGCTCGGGGGGAATGCAGAGCGTGCGCAGGTCGCCGGTCCGGTGGCCCTGCCGACCGGGATTCGCTGGGAGTTGGAATTGTCCCCGATGGAGGTCGATTTTCAGGAACAGCGGGTCAACCGCGGATTCGAGGAACGCTTCCTCTTTCCCCCACCGCTGCGGGGGCGGGCCAATTCCAAGGTGGTCGTCCAGGGGATCTTCCCTGTGGTTCATGAGCAGGGGGTCTTCTTCTGTGATGACAGGCGGATCTGGGGACTGGAATTGGCGGGCAGCGGACGGGGTCAACCGCTGTGGGGAAGTTCTCCTGTGCTCTTTTCTCTGGAAGAGCGATGGGAACCCCGAGGACCGCGTCCGCGAATCGGTCTTCCCGCGCATACGTTGACCATCGCCGAGGACCGGCTTTTCGCGCGGCTGGGGGACTCGGTCGCGGTCGGCGGCCTGGGGGGGGCGGCGGCCATTCCCAGCACTCTGGTCTGCCTGGACCTGCGACGTGAAGGGGAACTCAGTTGGCAGATCACCGCCGACCAGGTTGGCGATGAAGTGGGGAACTGGATCTTTTGCGGCGCGCCGTTGGCCGATGATGGCCATTTGTGGGTCGTGCTGAAGAAACTCGTTCCACAACCGGTTTTGAACATTGCCTGTCTCGACCCGACGACGGGAAGGCTGCTCTGGAACCGACGCATCCTGCAGTCGACCGCCCTGTTCGGTGGTGATTTCGATGAGCAGCAGGGGTTGCTCCTCGCGTCTGCCGATGGCCGGCTGTTCTGCGGAACCAACCAGGGGGCTGTGATCGCGCTGGAGGGACGCCGCGGAGAAATTCTCTGGATCACCAGCTATGACCAGGAAGAAACCGAGCGGGTGCCTGATTGGCATGATCGGCAGACTCTCGGACCCAACCCCTGTGTGTGTGCCGATGGAATGGTCTTTTTCGCGCCCCAGGATTCCACCTCGGTGTTGGCCCTGGACGGTGCCAGTGGCGTGCGGCTCTGGCAACGATCGATTCCCGGCATGGCCCGCCAGGTGGTGGGGGTAAGGGATGGCCGGTTGATCGTCGCGGCCAACCAACTGTTTGGCCTCGCTGTCGACAGTGGTGAGATCGACTGGTCGGTTGGCAATGAAAGTCCCGATTCACGGACCACAGGACGGTGCGCCCTGGCGGGCGATGCGGTCTTGTGGCCCCGCCAGAGCGAAATCCTGGTGGTGGAGCCCCGCACGGGGCGCAGACTGCGGGAGATTCCCCTGGCGGAGATCCAGCGGGCGGGGGGCGGCAACCTGGCTGTGGCCGATGGGTTTCTGGTCGTGGCGCAAACCGACAAACTCCTGGTCTTCTGGGAGTATCTGGAACGCCGTCGAAGACTTGAGGAAGACCTGACTCGCGCCGCACCAGCACCAGCAACGCAGCTGGCCCTGGCCTTGCATCACACTGCGGCCTTGAAGGGAACCAGCTCACCCGATCATGGCATCGAAGAGCAGGCGGTCGAGGCGTGGCTGCGGCTGTTGCAAGACCGGGCTGAGTCTCCATCCTTGAGGGATGCCATCGGAGAGGGAGTGCTGTCGCGGATTCAGGTCCCTCTATTCCTGGATGTGGGACAGGCACGGCATCAGGCCGGCCAGCTGGAGACCGCCCGCGACCTGTATCGGGCGGTCTTCGAACATGCTCCGCGTCTGGAGGATCGGGCCACAGCAGGTGTCCAGATGGCAGAGGTGCAGATGCAGTTGGGGCGGTGGGATGAGGCGGCGGAGATCTGGAATCGTCTGATCCAGGATCCGGGCATTGTCCGCCTGCCCAAGGAGGCGGGGGGCACCAGGTCGATTGGTCAGACGGCTCTCATTGAGCTGGCGCGGATCGCCCAGTTGAGGCAGAGTTCACTCGCGCCGCCGAGTCGGATCGCTGCGATCCCCCAAGAGGAGTTGGCGGAGACACAGGTTGCGGCCCCCCCGGGTGAAGTCTCCGTCAATCTGGATCGCGATGGCGTGCGGGGAACAGTCTGGAAGGAAATCTCAGGGCTGGCTCCCGGTCGGAAATGGACCCTTCCTGTGCAGGGGGGGGTAAGTATCGCCTGTCCATCGGGTGGATCGTGGGATGCCACGACACCCTGGGTGGTGTTGGTGGG
>JBKCTR010000714.1:0-6199 GCA_046318755.1 Planctomycetaceae bacterium | reverse complement strand
CTGTTCGGTACAGGCCGAGATGGCGACCCGCGTCAGCAGGTCCCGCAGGCTGGCCACGGTCAGCCCCAGCCGGTCAACGGGGACCAGCGGATACAGGGCGACCTGTCCGGTCGCATGCATGACCGCTCCGCCTCCCCGGTTGATCCAGCGGACGTCGAGTTGTCGGGCGGCGAGCTCTTCCGGCTCGCACAGGATGTGCGACCGGCTTCCCTCGCGCCCCAGCGAGATCAGCGGGGGATGCTCGCAGACCAGGCAGACCGCCCGGCGGTCGTTGCGCCCCCGCAGCTCCGCCAGCAATTGCTGCTGCAGCACCTGCGCCGCTTCGAAATCGACCACCCCCAGCAGGTAGACGTCGAGTGCGTCCCCGCCGGCTGCGAGCCAGTGATCGTCGATGGAAGTGGTCATGAAAGGGTGTGTCGCTGCCTGGGCGGCAATCTGGGTTAGCCCGCTCAGCCAGTCAGTGCGACGCGCACTGGCTCACAGACGGAGCTTTCAATTGCCCGAAACATCAGTCTACTCCCCTGTCGAGGGTACCTCAACAGGCGGCCGCTGCCAGCGGGCGGTTCCCCAGCCCACGCCGAATCGCCCGGCGGGACCGCTTGATTCCGGGGTAGACGTCACGAGACTGGCCGCCGGCGCAATCCCCACAATCGTCGCGAACCAATCGATTTCCCGCCGGGGAGTGCCGACTTTCTGCGCACCGCGTCCGCAGTGCTGACAGAGTCCCAACCGCGGGTCAGACTGGACTCACTCAGCCCCCGAAGCTCGTTGCACCGGAAGACTCCTGACAGAAGTCTTTTGAGGCCACCCCGGCCTTGTTGCATTCCCACCCTCGACCGGGGACGCGACGCCGACCCATCCACGCCGCAGCTCCAACCGCATGCCCTCATCACTGGAAACCGACCTGGTGATCGTGGGGGCGGGGACGGCCGGCTGCCTGTTGGCGCGACGGTTGATCGAACAGACCTCGGCCCGGGTGCTGCTGGTCGAAGCGGGGCCCCGCTATCCCGGCTGGGCGCTGGATGCTCCCCTGGCCGGCCTGCGGTTGCGGAAGCAGTGGTCCTGGCGGCATCAGACCGTTCCCCAGCCCGCATTAGGCCATCGGCAGATCCCCATCCCGATGGGGCGCGTGGTGGGTGGCACCTCGTCAGTCAACGCGATGGTGGCCGCCCCCGGTCCGCCCGCCGATTTTGACGACTGGGTCAGTCTCGGTTGCGAAGGCTGGAGCGCCGCCGAGTTGGCCGCATGCCTGCAGAGCGCGGGCCAGTCTCTCTGCCAACCCGCCCTGCCCGTCTCGTCGGGCCGGTTCGAGTCTCCCTTCAGTACGGCCTTTCTTCTGGCCTGTGAATCCATCGGGCTGCGGCACGTGGAACCCTTCACGGGAGACCGCTCGCAGACCTGCGGACTGTTTCCGCTGTTCCAAACAAAGGGGACCCGCTGCACGGCCGCCCGGCAGCTCGTGGGGCTGGAACATCACCCTCGTTTCCGCCTGCTCACGGGCCACACCGTCCGGCGTGTGCTGCTGGAACGCCAACGGGCGGTGGGGATCGAGATCCAGACTCGAGGTCAGCCCACCGTGGTGCGGGCCGCCGCCGGGGTGATTCTCTCGGCCGGAGCGCTGCAAACCCCCGCGTTGCTGCAACAGTCGGGAGTGGGACCAGCCGCGCTGTTGAGGCGATGCGGAATCGCCGTCGAGCACGATCTGCCCGGCGTGGGTCATGGGTTGCAGGACCACGTGGGGGTTCCGGTGGTGATTCAGTCGCACGCGGCATCCCCCGGGCGCCCCTCCCGCTGGTTGAGCGCCGCCGTGCAGTGGCTGCTGAGACGATCGGGCGTGATGGCCTCGAACTGTTGCGAGGCGGGCTGTTTCCTCGGTCCGGATCCGGGGCTGCCGTACGGGGAAATCTTCACCCACTTCCAAACCCGCAGATTCCCCCGGGCGGTGGAGTTGATGTGCGCCCTGGTCCGTCCCGCCAGCCGGGGCTCGGTGGAGATTGATCCGGCCGATCCCTGGGGTCCGCCGCGGATTGATCCCGGTTATCTCACCGATCCCGCCGACTGGGCTCCCTTGCGCGAACTGGTGGAGACAGCCCGTGAGATCGCCGCCCAACCGGCGCTGCGCCGGTTCGGGCTGGGATTGGAACTGCTGCCGGGAACCCAGCCTCTCGACGAGTTTCTCCGGCAGCACGCCAGCACCTGCCATCACCCGGTGGGCAGTTGCCGCATGGGGACCGATGCGCTCGCCGTGGTCAACCCTCGCTTGGAGGTGCATGGCATTTGTGGACTCTGGCTGGCCGACAATTCGATTCCCCCGGTCATTCCCCGGGGGCACACCGCCGCGACGGCCCTCGTGATTGCCGAACAGGGGGCCCGGCTGATCGCCCGGCACCTCAACGGCGGGGAAGTTGAGTCGCCGCCGCCGCGTCCAGAACCGCAACATTGTCCATCACCGCCAGTCGCGGCCCAACCCACTGACCGAGCTTCCGCAGCAGTCCCCGCATGAGGGACGACGCGAGGACCGGTCGCACGAGAGGATGCAAGACCGCCGCGATCCGCACCGGCTCGACCTGAAACCCCGCATGCTGCTTGAACTGCTCCAGCGAGCGCTGTGGCGGCAACATCACCCTTCCGAGACTGACCCCAGTCATCGTGTCGCGCTGCATGATGGTCTTGGTGAACTCATAAAACAGCAGGTGGGAACCCCGCGCTTCTTCCGCCGCTTCGGACCGGTGCATGACCAGGCCGGCACACCGGGAGTCTCGATTCCAGGCGATCAAAAACGCGATCAGACGTTCCTCCCGGAAACAGCCAAACGCCTCGAGTCCCTCCACCTGCGCGGCGGCATCGCAAACCCGATCCCAACCCGCCTGGGTCTGGATTGGACTCCGGCTGTTTCCGCGCCGTCGCATCGTGTCGATGTTGCATTCCAACCCCTGCGTACGCATGGTCTGCCAATCGATGGGCCGCACCGTGCAGAGTTTTTCACCCCGCCGCACATGCTGACGAAACTGGCGTTGCAGCGATTGGGGGCCATAGGCACGGTCCCGCACCCACAGAGTGCCCCCCTCGATTCCGGTCGGGGCGGATGTCGGAAACACCGCGGCCAACCGACGCGACCGCCACAGCAATTCATCGAGCTCCGGCTGGGAGGCATCGATGATGGTCGAACAGGGAACGCACGTCAGTGAAAACCGCCCCACGTCGATCCACAACACCCCGAGAGCCGTCAGCGTCCGATGCCCCAGCGCATGATAGAAATCGGACAGGGGATGGTCGGTCGTGGACATCACGCAACTGCTGGGAACTCTTGGTCACTGGGTCGTCGCGAAGAGCTTATCCCACAGGGGCACCCGCGACATCCTGCAGTCCACGGGATTCGAGACACATCCCGGGTTCGTGGCAACCTCCCGGCGGTTCAAGCCCTACAACCCGGCGCAAACCATCGGCTGGCGCAGTCGGGGGCTGTACCACGATTCGTGGCCACCATCGATGCCGCCTGGGTGGAGATTCCGTATGCTGCGAGTTGTTGTGCCCGGTCTGTCGTGTTCTCCGCCGCATCACAGTGAGTCTCCGTCATGCCGTCCGATGCGCTTCCCCGCCGCCAATGGCTCTCGGCCCTCGCCGCCGCCAGCCTGGTCCCCACCCCATGCTCTTCCCGGGCCGAGGCCGCAGACCCAGAGCCCTTTCTGCCCCAGCGGCATCCCCTGCTGATCACCGACAACCCCGTCATCGCCACCGCCCGCGATGCTGGACTGGCCGTCCTCAAGCCCTCGCAGGCCGAGTTGCACAAGGGACTGACCATTCATCACGAAGCGTACGTCTTCGACTTCTATGGCTTCGCCCCCCGGGCGGCTCTCGACGTGGAACGGATGACCGCCGCCATCCAGGCGGGAGCCTCCCCGCCCGAACTCGACGAGCTCTCGGAAGAACTCTCGATGCTGGGGGCGTTGACTCAACGGACCGAACGTCGCGAATTCGCCGAGGCATTCGCCTGCAGCGGCGTCACCGCGCTGTTCCAGAACGCCGGAGAAGAAAGCCAGGATCCCCTGCGATTGCTCAAGCGTCTCGCGCGGTTCACCCATCTGGGGGACAACCTGCGGGAGATCCTGATCCGGGCCACTCATCCCGACGACCTCACCGCCGCCCACGCCGCCGGCCAGCGCGCCTTGTTCCTCACGGGGAATGGGGTTCCTCTGCGCGGGCAGTTTCAGACGGTTGAGGAGGAACTGGGCTCGATCCGGCTGTTTCATCAGTTGGGAATCCGCATGATGCACGTCACCTACAACCGCAGGAACCTGCTGGGGGACGGGTGTGCCGAGCCGGCGAATGCCGGACTCAGCGACCTCGGCCGGGCCGCGATTGCCGAGATGAACCGGGTGGGGGTGATTGTCGACGTCGCCCACAGCGGCTGGAAAACCAGCCTGGAGGCGGCCCACGCGTCGACCCGCCCCATGGTCGCCAGCCACACCACCTGTGCCGCCCTGCAGCATCACATCCGCGCCAAACCCGACGAGGTCCTGCAGGCGATCTGCGACACCGGGGGACTGTTTGGCATCTGCTGGATCGCTCCGTTCCTGCAGGGGACCGGCGACCTGGCCGCTCTGCTGGATCACATCGATTACGCCGTCCGCACGTTTGGCAGCGAGCATGTGGCGATCGGGACCGATGTGGCCCATCTGTCGCAGCACCATGCCGCGGCTGCGAAGCAGATTCCCCCCCGCCCCAAAACCCGCACCCGCTACGAGGCGCTGTGGCCCGAGGGAGCGCTCGGCGGCAACTGGCCCCGGGCCAACAGCCTCGCCTGGACGAACTGGCCGTTGTTGACCGTGGGGCTGGTGCAGCGTGGTCATGGCGAAGAAACCATTCGGCGCATCCTGGGCGGGAATGCCCTGCGGGTTTGCCAGGCGAACGCTGCTCCTCCGGCCGTGCCCCTCCCCGGCCACTCGGCGGCCCCCCCCGCCTCATGAATCCGACAGTCTGTGTGGCCGGTCAACCGGTGATCGAGCCAGCCGAGGTGTTTCCCTCCGATCTCGTCGGCCAGCAGGTACTGCGCGATCTGTCGGTCTGTGGACCGGTCTGGCACTTCGTCGATCTCGATCACCTGCGGGGCGACGTGGCGATGCGCCAGACTGCCTTCACCCTGATGCGACAGACGGGGCGCGTTGATGCGCGCGGACGGTACTGCACGGGGGGCTTCGATTTCTGGTACACCGACCGCTGGAACGGGCGTCCCGAGTTCTGCCGGGGTTGGACCAGTGTCTTCACCGAACCGCAGCGGGAAGATCGCCGGTGGGTCTACCATCGCATGCGCCGCCGCGACGATCCGCCGCTGAACGAACCCGCGCGACCGGTCACCCTGACCGCTCCCCCCAGTGAACTGCTGCGGAACCTGCGGGCGGGTCGCACCCGGGCCGACTGCCTGACCGCGACGCTCGCCTGCCAGTTGCTGGCGATCGCGTCGGTCCGTTCCCCGGCGTGGCAGGATCGACACTTCGCACCACCCAACGATCCCTACGTCGGCTACCGCTTCATCCATGACTGGTGCGACGAACTGCCGGTTGATGCGCCGTGGTTGTCGGGCGATGGGTTCTGCTTCATGAATCGCGACGACTATTGGCCCCGCTGCCAGGCCCGGCTCGACCAACTGTCGCGCCGGCAACAGCGGCGGTTGCCGTGGGACTTCGGCCTCTGGACGGCCCTCAACGGACTGCAGGGCCCGGGGCCGGGGGAGCAGTTCGCCGGGCTGGGGATGCTGCGGGGCCTGACCGCCGCGCAACTGCGGGAAGAACTGCGTCAGGCCTACGAACGGGACACGGGCCACCGCCTCTCGCGGGTGCAGGCGGAACACGATGTCCGGATCACCCGGCGGTGGCGCCTGCGGATCTTGCCACCGGAAGAGCCGGGGAGTGACTGAGGGGATGCCACCTGTCTCGCTCATGCGATGGTCTCTCGCAGGCTGGAAGTTCGACGACACGTGCCGTGTCGTAGGATAGGTTTTCAACCTGTCCGGGAAGCGACGTGGGCCATCGAACGGCCCATGACCGGAACCCCCGGCAACATCCCGTTGCGGATGTGGGCCGGTGCGCGATGACGCTGGGCCACGTCGCCCTGTCGGCAACGCGGTTTGACACTTGGGAGTTCGACAAACTGGAAGTTCGTCGCCACGGCCGGGTCGTAGGATAGGTTTTCAACCTGTCCG
>JBKCTR010000713.1:0-2229 GCA_046318755.1 Planctomycetaceae bacterium | reverse complement strand
AGCGGTTCCCCATCGGTAGTTCGCAGGCAGGCCAATTGTCCGTCCGGTCCCAGGGCATACAACCGCTCGCCATCCACCGTGGGAGTCGAGCAGGGATTGCGCTCGGTCCGACCGATCACCCGCGACCAGAGCAACTGCCCGGTCCGCTCGTCGAGGGCACTGACCACGACGTCTCCTCCCCGGGCCCCCAGGGTGAAGACCCGCCCGCGGGCCGTGACAACACTCGCATAGCCCGTCCCCACGCCGCTGGTCCGCCACGCGAGAGGTGGTCCCGCCGCCGGCCACCTCTGCAACAGCCCCGTCTCAGCCGACCGGCCATCCCGCTGGGGCCCGCGCCACTGCGGCCAATCCTCGGCCCGCACGAGGGTGCTCCCACCCGCCAGGCAGGCCAGCCCCAAACAGATCCATCCGAGCGAAATCCACCATACCCCCGGGTGCCCGTCTCCAACCCAGCCACCGAACCCCCATAACGGCGTGCTCCGGCAACGACGGCCGCTGCGGAGCCCCAGCCCGCCGGTTGGGCAGCCCTGGGTGGAGATAGGTCGGTCGTTCCACATGGCGACTCCGGCTGCTGGAGTGTCCCCCGCCGCCTCGCGACGGGGCCTGCTGGGTGTGCGGCTCTCAATCCACAAACACGAACTCGTTGGTCAACAGCAGGGCGTGGGCGTAAATGCCCCACATTTCCGGAGTGCTGGCCGCGAGATCGTTCCCCAGGAACTCCCGGGCGATGGCCAGTTCCTCCTCGGTCGGAACGCGGGCGAACAGCTTTCGGATCAAGGCCTGCACCCGCCCTTCGAGAGTCGTGGCAGCCGTGATCTCCGGCAGGGCCGCCAGTTGCCGGGCCGACTGCTGGGCAAACGGGCCATTCATCAAAAACAGCGCCTGCGGAGCGACCGTGGTGTTGTCGCGGGCGCCGCTGGTACTGTCGGGGCTGGGGAAATCGAATGTCCGCAACAGACCGGGAAGCGACAGCCGGTCGATGAAGCCATACACCGTCCGCCGCGGCGGCCCCCCCAGCAGCGGGATCGACGGACCGCCGACCGTCCGGTCGAGCGTCCCGGCACTCCACAGCAGCGCATCCCGCAGCGATTCGAAGTCGAGCCGACGGCGATTCATCCGCCACAACAACCGGTTCTCGGAATCGACCGTCTGTGGGTCAGTCCCCCCCGCGACCGGCAGTGGCGTCGCCGACTGCTGATACACCGCCGAGTTCATCATCAACCGGTGCAACTGCTTCAGCGACCACCCTTGGGCAACAAACCGGGCCGCCAGCCAGTCGAGCAGCTCGGGATGCGTCGGCGGTTCACTGCGCACACCGAAGTCACTGGGGGTGCGGACCAGCCCCGCCCCGAAGTGATGCTGCCACACGCGGTTCACCAGGACCCGCGGCGTCAGAGGATTCGTCGGACTGGCAATCGCCCGGGCCAGTTCCAGACGGCCGCTCCCCTGCGCGAACGGCTGGTCCGACTCGGACAGCACCTCCAGAAACCGTCGCGGCACCGGATCGGCGGCCCGGTTGGGATTGCCCCGCAGAAAGATCCGCGGATTGTACGGCTGCGGGTCATCCTGCAGGATCATCGCCCGCGCAGGGGCTCCCGGCGCGCGGATCATCCACTCTTCCAGTTCCTTCAGCACCTTCTGGTATTGCCCCTGTGAGTTGCGGTCGGGAAGCAGCGTCAACACCCCCCAACCGGTGGTCAGGGGCATGTTGGCCGGGGCATCGGCTCCATAGAGCACCAACCGCAGTTCCTCTTCCAGCGGATCGGGAAGCGCCGTCGGGGGTTGGGCCGGGTTCGACTGCACCAGTTGCTGCCACTTCCCATCGATCGACTTGAGCAGTCCCCCCAGACGATTGGCCGCCTCGGCCAACGTACTGACCGGGGGTTCTGACAACGCCGCCACCACCAGCGGATGCGCGGGCAACGCATCCGCTGCTGTTCCCGCTCCGGCCCCACCTTCTCGCAAGCCAGCCAGCACCTCCGCGGCCCGCGCGCCAAACTCGGCTTCGGGTAGGGCCGCCAGGGCGTGCCACGCCCGCCAGACCCGGTCGTTGTTGCGGCGGGTCTTCTGCAGGTGCAGCCAATACCGCTGCAGCACGGTAGGGTGCAGATCCCCCTCGGGAATCAGCAGCATGAAGTCTTCGGTGCTGGGAGCGTCGCGCGTCGCGTGGGCGGCCAGCACATACTCGGCGAACCGCTCACGCCCCGAACGGAACACAATCTCCGGCCG
>JBKCTR010000712.1:0-3914 GCA_046318755.1 Planctomycetaceae bacterium | reverse complement strand
AGCAGCAACGGTGGACCGCGCTGCAGGCCTGGCTGGAACTGCGGGGCGAGGTGCAGCGTCGACAGTCGGCCGCGGACCAGGCGGGACTGGCCGAGTGGCAGGCCCGCCTCGAGCAGCAGGAAGCGGAACTCGTCGAGAGCTGGCGGCGGGGGTTTGCTCTCCGTGGCATCCGCTGGCTCTCTCCCGAACAACTGGCGGTCTCGCTGGTGAGCAGCCTGGGGATGGATCGGCCCATTCGGGCGAAAGTGCTGGCCGACTGGACGGCGGCGAACCCGGGCCAAGCGGCCGACCCGGCCCAGCAACCCGCGCTGCGCGAGAAGCTCGAATTCGCCGTGTTTGACCAGGTGTGGAATGTCGAAGATGAGATGGGTGAGCGGTTCGGTGCCCCGGCGGGAACTCCCCAGGATGGCTTCTTCGCCACAACCGACCAGGCGTTGATGATGCAGAACAACCCCGGCTTCCTCGGCTGGCTCAAGCCCAACGAGGGAACTCTCACTCACCGCCTGCAGACCCTGCCGGATGCGGAGGGAGTGGCCGACGAACTGTACCGTTCGGTCTTCGCCCGCCCTCCCGACTCCGAAGAGCGGGACCAGGTGATCCGTTGGCTTTCCACGCCCGCAGGAGGCTCCGACGGTGCCGGGGCCACCCCCGACCGGGCGGCCCTCGTCCAGGAACTGGTCTGGGGGCTACTGACCTCGACCGAATTCCGGTTTCTTCCCTGATGCCGATCACTCACCATCCCGAATCTCTGGGCCACTGACGGCAGCCGTCCGAGACCTTTCGACCAAAGACCATGAAGAATCCACACCATTCGCCCCAGTGCCTGTCCCCCCAGCATCTGCTGGGGCGCCGGCAGTTTCTGGGGGAGACGCTGGGAGCCGTCGGCGGTCTGGCCGGGGTCAGCCTGCTGGCCGAGCCGGCCGGGGCGGCCGCACTGGCGCAGCAGGGGAAGTCGGTCGTGGTGATCTTTCTGGATGGAGGGATCAGCCAGTTCGAGTCGTGGGATCCCAAGACCGACCTCGACACGGGGGGCCCGTTTCGCGCGATCTCGACGTCGGTCCCTGGAATCCAGGTGTCGGAGCTGTTGCCCCACACCTCCCGGCACCTGCACCACATGGCGCTGGTCCGCAGCATCAGCACCGATCTCGACGATCATGGGCTGGCCAAGAACATCGTGCGGGCGGGCCGGCAGACCCGCACCGCCACCGAGTATCCCGAGCTGGGGGCGGTGGTCGCCAAGGGGCTCGAGCGCCCCGGGTTTCCCCTGCCGGGGCACATCCGCACGATGGTGGCCGGCGTGGGGGGCCGCGGCCGCGACGCGGCGTATCTCGGTCCCGGTTATGCCAGTGTCTCCGTCGGGGCCGAGGCGGGGGGCATTGTGAACAACAAGCTGCCGGAAGGGTTGACGGTCGAGGCCGACAACCGCCGGCACGACTGGCGGCGGTTTGTGAACGACCGGCATCGCCGGCGGGTGCAGTCGGCCGAGATCGATGCCTACACGCAGACCTTCGAGCAGGCCCGCCGGCTGATGGAACGCCGCGAGTTGTTCGACATCGCTGCCGAGCCGACCGCCGTACGCGACGCCTACGGCCACAGCGAGTTTGGCAAGCAACTGCTGCTGGCCCGCCGGCTGGTCGAGCAGGAGGTTCCCTTCATCGAGGTCAGCCACGCCGGCTGGGATTTCCACCACAACAACTTCGAGTTCCACCTGCATTACCTGGCCGATTTCGACCGCCCCTTCGCCCACTTTCTCGACGATCTCTCGACACGCGGGCTGCTCGCGCGGACCCTGGTGATTGTGATGACCGAATTTGGCCGGACGCCGAAGATCAACCCCGGCTACGGGCGCGATCACTATCCGGCGGCGTGGTCGATCGCGATGGCGGGCTGTGGGATCCAGCACGGCGCGGTGATTGGCAAGACCGATGCGAAGGGAATCGAGGTGACTGACCGCAAGGTTGACCACCGGCACCTGTTCCACACCTACCTGCGGGCCGTGGGGATCAAATCGTCGGGTGACTTCCGGATCGGGGGACGATCATTCCCGATCGCCGACCCCGCCTATGGACCCATCGAGGAGCTGCTGGCATGACTCTTCCCGTTCTGGAGGAACCGAAGCCCAAACCCGAGCCGCGATTCGATCCCCGGGCCACCCACACGACCCACGACTGGGCCCACACGGCCCGGCTGTACTGCTGTCGGGTCGATCCCACGGGCCGCTATGTCTGCGCCGGTTCGACCGACCACACCGTGCAGCGGTGGGAGATCGCCACCGGCACGAAGACACCCCTCGTCGGCCACACCAACTGGGTCTCGGCCCTCGGGTTTTCGCCCGACGGGACCACGCTGTACTCGGGAAGTTATGACGGTCGGCTGATCTCGTGGGAGACCGCCGCGGCGGCGCCGCAGCCAGTCCGCACGATCACCGCGCACGACGGGTGGCTGCGGGCGATTTCCGTCAGTTCCGACGGCCAGTGGATCGCCACCTCGGGCAACGACCGCCTGGTGAAGATCTGGTCGGCCGCCACGGGAGAAAAGGTGCGGGAACTGGCGGGCCACACCCAGCACGTGTTTCGCGTCCTGTTTGTCCCCGGGACTCGCGAACTGGTGAGTGGTGACTGTCTGGGGAACATCCATCACTGGAATGGAGAGGATGGAAAGCTGCTGCGGCAGTTCGACGCCCGCGATACCGCGAATCTGATTGGCGACATTGCCCCCTTTGGCGGAATCCTGACGCTGGCGTTCAACCGCGACGGCAGCCGACTGACGGCGGGGGGCCACTTCAAGGTCTCGAACGCCCCGGCAGGCAACCGCCGGGCGGTCGCCACGACGTGGGACTGGAAGACGGGCGAGCGGGTGCTGCGACAGGAATCGGTCAAAGAGGAACGCGACGCCACCCTGTGGCGGGCGGTGCACCATCCCCGGGGACCGCTGCTGGGGATTGTCGCGAAGGAGCTGGGATTCTGGGAACCTGAGTCGGTCGAGCTGTTCCACCTGCTGAAGACCCCCAGCGAGATGTTCGACTTCGACCTGCATCCCAACGGTCTCGACCTCTTCACCGCCCACTTCGACGGCCACCTGCGCGGGCACCGCTGCGCCCCCGCCTGAACGAGGCCCGCAGACCTCCCAGCCCCAACACCTCCGGCTTCCGCAGCCCTGATCGGCCCGGCCCGAAACCCAGCAGTACTGCCGCGCGGAACCCTCTCCCAAGAACCAGACTGCCGAGAAGCAGAGCCAGCCTTGCGGGAGCGCGGACCGCCGTGTCTGCGCACTGCACGGCCTCCATTCTCTACTGCTCCACTTTCTCTGCTCCACTCTCTCGGCCCCCGGCCGCTGGACGGCCGTGTCCGCCCACTGGGCCTCCATCCGAAATCCCCGGCCCCGACGGGCAGCGAACGCGTTGGGACCGAAAACGCCTCTCATCATCCACCCCAAAGACACCGCGCCATCACCCACTCCCCGACACCCGTCCAACCAGCCCATTGAGGCCTGTGTTGACCCGAGATCGCGCGACCCTCGATCGGTGCAGCGCACCAATCCTGAACAACACAGGAATCTTCCTTCAAGGTTTTCGTTGGGTGGATGTTCGCCGTGCGAGGTCGACGCAAGATGCCCTGGTTTTGAAAGAACGGAGGGCTGGGCCGATCCAGGTTGGTTCTCTGCCCACTGGGACGGAGGTTTCCCGACGCATGCCCAACGGAGCGGACCCGGAGGTCCGCACTCCCGCCACCCTGTCTCAGGGCGCAGGCGGACGGTGTGTTCTGATGGACGCCCAGCGGAGGGGGGCTGAGGGCGGGATGGGGAACAAGCAGCTGACTCAGGCCAGAGTCCTACGCCACTGGGGGAGCGAGTCCAGGCAGTGGTAGTAGGGGGTGATTGAGCAGCGCGCTGGGGTGTCTTCGGGGGGGACGTCT
>JBKCTR010000711.1:0-7156 GCA_046318755.1 Planctomycetaceae bacterium | reverse complement strand
GCCTCATATTTCACCTGGGAGAAACCGGCCGAGCCCAATGCCTCGGGTCAGGATCTGGTCAAACGCGACTGCGCCACGGATGCCCTTGAAGTCATCGCCCCCGCCAGCCTGTTTCTGACCGGTGAAGGAACAAACTCGCTCGCCGGCTCACCCTTCCGGTTCTCGGCCGACGAACGGCGTCTGCTGCTGTTCACGAACACCCGCCGGGTCTGGCGCGAAAACTCCCGGGGAGACGACTGGGTGCTCGATCTCGACTCGCGGAAGCTGCGCCGGCTGGGGGGTGATGCCCCCCCCGCCTCGCTGATGTTCGCGCGGTTTTCCCCCGATGGCAGCCGGGTCGCCTATGTGCGAGAGAACAATATCTACGTTGAAATGGTCGAAACCGGGGTCATCACCCCACTGACGACCGATGGCTCGGTCCGCATCATCAACGGCACTGCCGACTGGGTGAATGAAGAAGAACTGGAAATCCGCGATGCCTTCCGGTTCAGCCCCGACGGGCGTTCGATCGCCTACTGGCAGTTCAATCTCGACGGCGTGCGGGAAATGTCGCTGATCGACAACACCCAAGGGAATTACCCGCGGGTGATCACCATTCCCTATCCCAAAGTGGGAGAACAGAATTCGGCCACCCGTGTGGGGATTGTGCCGGTGTCGGGAGGCGACACTCGTTGGATCGATCTGCCGGGTGATCCCCGCAATCACTATATTCCCCGCATGGAGTGGACCCCCAATTCGACCGGTCTGCTCATTCAGCAGATGAATCGGGTGCAAAACACCAACACGGTGTACCTCGCCAGTTTCGAAACGGCGCGGGCGCGGGTGGTGTTGGTGGAACGGGATGACGCCTGGATCGAGAACGACAATCCCATTCGCTGGCTCGATCAGGGACGGCAGTTTCTGTGGTTGAGCGAGCGCTCGGGCTGGCGGCACCTGTATCGGGCCGGGCTCGACGGTTCGCTCACTCCCATCACCCAGGGAGACTGGGATGTGATGCAGGTCGAGGCGCTTGACCAGGAAGGGGGCTGGGTCTACTTCGCCGCCTCGCCCGACAACGCCACCCAGCGCTACCTCTATCGGGCCAGGCTCGATGGTACGCAGACCGAACGGCTCACCCCCGCCAGTTCCCCCGGCTGGAACACCTATCGCATCGCACCGCAGGCCCAATACGCCACACACGGCGTCTCCCGGTTTCTCGCTCCCGCCACCTTCCGCTTCATCAAGCTGCCCAGCCATGAGGTGGTCCGCCCCCTGGCCGACAATTCCCGCCTGCGTCAGAAGCTGGCCACCCTGCGACTGCCGGGAACCCGGTTTATGAAACTTCCCATCGCCGACGGAGTGGAACTCGACGGCTGGTTGATGACTCCGCCCGAGTTCGATCCCAAGCAAAAATACCCGTTGCTGATCCACGTCTATGGCGAACCGCACGGGCAGACGGTGCGCGATGCCTGGCTGGGCAACACCGGACTCTGGCACGCCATGCTGGCGCAGCGCGGCTGCTTTGTCGCCAGCTTCGACAATCGCGGCGTCATTCTCCCCAAGGGACGGGCCTGGCGCAAGTCGGTGCATCACAAGATCGGTCAATTGGGACCGGCCGACCAGGCCGCCGCGTTGAAGGAACTCTGTCGTCAAATCCCCCAGATCGATCCGCAACGAGTCGGCATCTGGGGCTGGAGCGGCGGCGGCAGTTCCAGCCTCAATGCCATTTTGCAATATCCCGATCTCTACCAGACCGCGGTGGCCGTGGCGGCGGTTCCCAACCAGAAATTGTACGACACGATTTATCAGGAACGCTACATGGGCCTGCCGGAAGAAAACGCCGAAGGATACCGCCTGGGCTCTCCCATCACCCACGCCGCCAATCTGCGGGGAAACCTGCTGATTGTGCACGGGACCGGCGACGACAACGTCCACTACCAGGGCGTGGAACAACTCATGGATGCCCTCATCGCCAATCATCGGCACTTCAGTGTGCTTCCCTACGCCAATCGTTCCCACGGGATCTTCGAAGGAGCCAATACCAGTCGGCACCTCTTCACCACGATGACGCGCTACCTGGGCGAACACCTGCTGCAGGCCCCGGCCGCGACTCAATTTGCCGAGTTGCCCCCCCCGGAACTGCCGGTGCCCGACGGGTATACGTTGCGGATCGTGCAGGGGTGGAAGCTGTACATCGACGACCGGCTGACCCGCGACCAGCCCGAGGCGCTGCAGAAGGCGGTGCAGATTCTGGACGACCAGCTACGCGAGGTGGACGGTCTGGTCCCGGCCAGGGCGGTCGAGACCCTGCGGCGGGTGAACCTGTGGTTCTCACCCGCTTACGAAGGAGTGGGAGCCCGGGCCGAGTATCACCCCGGCGAAGCGTGGCTGCGGGACAATGGTCGGAACCCCTTGATGGTCAAGGGGGTCGAATTCACCGACATTCCCATCTTCGAGCAGGAATTGAAGCGGATGCCGAATTTCGTGCTGCACGAATTGGCGCACGCCTGGCACGATCAGGTGCTGGGCTTCGACCATCCCCGGGTTCAGGCACTGTTCGAGCAGGCGAAGGCCGGTGGGAAGTACGAGAAGGTCCTGGTGCAGGATGCCGAGGGAAATCGCCGCGAGGCCCGTTCCTACGCCCTCACCAATCCCATGGAGTACTTCGCGGAACTGAGCGAATCGTACTTCGGCCGGAACGATTTCTTTCCCTTCGATCAGGCCGAGCTGCGGCAGCATGACCCCGAGATGCACACTCTGCTGGGCGAACTGTGGGGGGTGGCCCCGTCGGAAGCCGCCAGGCAGAAGTGAAATCTTTCCCTCGGGTCCCGTAGAATCTCGCCGTCGATTCCATCCCGGATGCTCCCTCTCATGTCCGACCCTGTCTCCGACGATCCGCTGCTGGACGCCCTGGTCAACCGGGTGCTGCATGGAGACCGGGCCGCGTTGGCCGAGGTATTCGAGCACTATCGCGATCGGCTAAGGCGGATTGTTTCCTTTCGGCTGGATCCACGAATTGCTTCGCGGGTCGATGTCGATGATGTCCTGCAAGAGTCGTATCTCAATGCCGAACAACGGCTGCAGCACGTGTGGCGCGAGGTGAATGCCGGGGGAATGTTCGTCTGGCTGCGGCTGATTGTGCAGCAGACGATCGCCGACGTGCACCGCCGCCACTTGGCTGCACAGTCGCGCGATGCCAGCCGTGAACGCTCGATTGACTCCGGCCCCCCCGGGGTGTCGTCGGCCTCCTCGATGGCGTCTTGGATCTTGGGGCACATGACGTCACCCAGCCAAGCGGCGTTGCGGAAAGAGCTGACAGCGCAGCTGGAAGGAGCCCTGGCGGACCTCGGGGAAATGGACCGCGAGATCCTCATGCTGCGACATGTCGAAGAGATGTCGAACATCGAGGCGGCCGCCATGCTGGGCCTGTCCGAGCAGGGGGCCAGCGCCCGGTACGTGCGGGCTCTGTCGCGACTGCAGCAGATCCTCACCCGCATCCCCGGGCTGGTCGAGCGGAAGACATCGGGATGAACGCCGCACCCGCCGATCCCACTCCTCCGGACGACAGCGACGCTTCCGCCGAAATTTTTGGACTGCCGCGAGCCGCCCCCCAGTCGCGGCAGCCAGTCGCCGACCCACTCGATCTCGCGGTGACCGAGTTTCTCGACGCACTGCGGGCGGGAAGACAGCCCTCAATCGACGAATTCGCCTTGCGCTTTCCCAAGCGGGCGACCGAGGTCCGCGACCTGTTGTCGGTCGCCGCGGCGATGGAGTCGTGGAAGATTGGCAAAGAGCAGACGCGGGCCCTGAAGGAACTCCCGACGACCGACAACTCGCTGCCCGACATCGGGGGCTGCCGGTTGGTCCGTGAGTTGGGACGGGGCGGGATGGGGGTGGTCTATGAGGGGGTGGTGCTGGCCAGTGGAGAACGGGTCGCCGTCAAACTGATGTCGTGGCGGTATTCGAGCGAGATCATCCGCAAGCGGTTCCAGCAGGAAGCCCGTGTCGCCCGCCGCCTGCGCCATCCTAACATCGTCTCCGTTTCAGACTTCGGCGAAGAACAGGGATGGTGCTATTACATCATGCCTCTGATTGAGGGGATGCCCCTCGACCGGGTGATTGACCTGTTGAAAGGCCCGCAGGGAAGTGTCTCGGCGGCCGAGATTCGCAAGAATTATCACTCGACCTGGCCCACCCCCCGAGGGGCCGGGCAGGCTGTTGAGGCACCCACCACGCGCGTTCTGACACGTCATGCCTGGACGGCGATCGCCAAGATGGGAATCCAGGCCGCCTCGGCCCTCGACTACGCGCACGAACAGGCGGTGCTGCACCGCGACATCAAGCCCGCGAACCTGCTGCTTGACCATCAGGGAATCGTCTACATCACCGACTTCGGCGTGGCGATCGACTGGGACTCGCTGCTGACCCGGCAACCGTTGCAGTTGGCAGGAACCCTGGCCTATGTCGCCCCCGAACAACTCGAAGGACGGGCCGACGAACGCAGCGACGTGTATTCACTGGGTGTCACTCTCTATGAACTCTGCACGCTGACCCCCGCGTATCGCGCCGCGACGAACGAGGCGTTGCTGGAATTGGTCCGTGCTGCCAATCCGCCTCGCCCCCGTCAGCTCGTCCCCACGCTGCCGGCCGAACTCGAACGGATCCTGCTCTACGCCATGGCCCGCCACCCCCGCCAGCGGTTTCAGTCGGCCGTCGGCCTGCGCTCGGCGCTGCTCGAATTCGTCAAGCAGTCCCGCGGCTGACGTCACCCGCGCCGCGCTCTGCCAAAACAGATCGCGTGGGGAATCGCCTCCCTGTCGATCGGGATTCGCTACTGGCCCGCTGCGGCCGGTTTCGGTTCGAGCTTGATGCCCCGATGCTTCCACAGCCGGTCTTTCAACTGGGGAAACAGCTCGAGCGCATTCTCGCGGAAGATCTGCCGGGCGATGTGCCTGGCAGTCGCCTCGCTGATGTCGCCATTCAGCACCTTCTCGGCCAGCGCTTCGGAAACACATTGCCGGTGGAATTCGGTGGCTCCGTAGATTCCTTCGGCATGGTTGCAATCGGCACCCCACATCAGGCGGTTGGAGGGGAAGGCGTCGAGCCACTCGATGAAGGCCCGCTTGGCGGTGGAATAGCCCAACACCGGCAGCCAGACCGAGTCGACCCAGCAATGCCACCAGTGACGCTGCATGATGACCGCGGTCTCCCCCACCCAGGGGAATCCGCCATGGAAGAGAATGAACTTCGTTTTCGGGTTCCCCTCCAGCAGGTCCACGAGCAGCATGGGGTTCGAGCCTTGGATTCGTGCCTGCCCGGTGTGGATCTGGAAAGGCAACTCGTACTTCGCGCTGAATTCGCACAACCGCCAGAAGATGAAGTCTTCGAAATCCTTGATTTGGGCCGGGGTGAGGGCTGACCGCGGCTTGCCAAACACCGCCTCGGCCCGGTCTTTCGAGACGTTGTCGAACTGCAGGGTCCGCTGGTAAGCCAGGGTCGACTTGAGACAGATCGAGCCCTTGTCTTTGGCTTCGAGAAACAGCCGGTCGATGACCTTGAGGTAGTCTTCCAGGCTGTCCATGGTCAACCCGTGCTTGCGGGCGAAGTCGTAGGGGCTGTCGACTTTGAAGGGATTGCTGGCCGGGCGGTTTTCGTACTCGGACTGGTGAAACCCAGAGACCAGACTCGTGACATTGAAGACCTGCACCTCCCAGGGATACGACTGCACGAATTCCAGCCGCGACCAGTAGGTGTCGTTGAACATCAACTCGATGTTCGCCCGTTCGGTCACCACATGGTAGAGCCATTTCTGATCGCGGTAGTTGTCGAAAATCTTGCGGTTCAATTCGACCGCCTGTTCGTCGGTCAGGGTTTCGAAATCGACCCCGTACAGGTCACGATAGGCCGGCAGTTGGTACTGGTAAAAGCTCAGGGCCCGCACGTTGTCGAAGTCATGCTTCGCTTTGTGCCACCACTCCAGAAAGTCCATATTGTCGTTCCAGGGGGTGATTGGGTTGTAGCCCGACAGGTAACTGTTCTGCCACAACCCAGCCAGATTCACCCCGCGCCCCTCGCGCGTCTGCCGCAGTGCGGGAAGCTGCTCGAAAGGCCACAGATGGTCGTGGGTGTCGATGAGCGGAATCTGGTTCACCTCGGCTTTGAGCCGGCGATATACGTCGGTCGATCGCGTCCCCTGCGCCCACAACCCCCCCGGCCCAACCAGCAGTAGCCACGCCAGCAACACTCCGCGGACACCGTGCGACATCATTGTTCTCCGGCTGAAAGGTCTCGAACCACGTCTCTGTGATCGCAACTTACCGCGAGACAAGATCGGGGACCACTCCAAGGACCGACCGGGAACCTCGTGAGCCGCTGTGCGAGCCCATGGTGTTACCGGCCCCCCACACCACAACGCGGCTCAACGCCCCACCCGTACAACGAGTTTGCAAACTTGTTGAACCAATGTGAAACCGCGTCCCAAGGCAACTCACCAAGCCCCAGCGTCCCACCTCATCAATCACAGCCGCAATGTCCGGCCCATCCACCCGCCCCATCCACCGCAGTATTCGCGTCACCCTACGACCCGCTCGACAACTTCACCAAAAAGGCTAATTCCCACTGCCTGCGGTTGTCGCGCAAGCAACGAACTCGGGTGATCCCTGGGTTGGCGATCGCTTCCGCTGACCACGTCGAATCACGGACAGGTTGGAATCCGATCGTCCCCCCCGTCCAGCAGCCGTGGGTACCCCGAAAGTCGGCAACGAACGACCCCGGCGACTTCGATCCACACGCCGACGACACACCCCGTGTCAACGCGATTCGCATTTAACGAGTTTGGGTGTGTGCTGGAGCACCTTGTGTTGGGAAACACCAGCGGGGTGTAGGGAAAACCAGAGGAAGAGACCTGGAACAGACCGCACCACTCAGCGTTTTTTGCTGGTTGCAAATAGGAATCGAAAGGAATGAGCCGATCGGGCGATTGAGAGAGTAGAAAGTCGAAAGTAGACCGAGGAGAGGGGGGCGACTGCGGTCCAGCGCCGGTTCCAGCGTTTTCTACTTTCTACTCTCCACCCTCTCCTCTCTATTCGCCTTACGGCGAATCGGGGCGACAGGATTTGAACCTGCGACCTTCTGGTCCCAAACCAGACGCTCTAGCCAAGCTGAGCTACGCCCCGGG
>JBKCTR010000710.1:0-8816 GCA_046318755.1 Planctomycetaceae bacterium | reverse complement strand
GGCCCCCGCCCACCCGCACCGTCCGGGCCCAGCGAGCCTGAGCCACCCGAATCTGGGGAATCCACTGGAAACTTCCCTGGTAGTCTTCACTTTTGTTCCAGACACTGACAAAACCCAGCGGAACACTTCCCGAATCAATCGTGACCGGGCTGCCACCCATGTCTCCGAACAGAGTGGGGGCCTTTCCCACGAGGAAAGTGGTCGTCCCCAACGCATCAAAGCGCAGGTAACCATGTCTCAGCGCGATCGAATCGGACTGGGGCGAGTACAGGTCGAAGTAGGCCTGACCATCTCCGAAGTCGGCGAAGTCTTTGATCTGGGAATCGAACTCAACCTTCGCCGGCAGGCGGACGAACTGCTGCTCCTCGAAGTTGAAGAAACTGAGCTGCCCCCGACGGTGAGCCTCTTCAGATCCATCCACTGCAATCAGATCAGGACGAAACGGAACGGTCCCTCCGTTGTAGCCCGTGTCGTAAAACAAAGTGGGACGCAACTCGACATTCCAGCCCAGATCCGGCCCCCCCTCTTCGGCCGACAACGAACTCAGTCCAAACGCCTGGATGGCAGGCCTGGTCGAGGCGTCGAGGCTGGTCCGATCTTGAGTGGATCGATACATAATTGAGTTGGGATCATCGACCCCCGGCAGGCGGTCCCGTCCAAACCGGCGTTGAGACATCCAGTCTCCCACGGCTCCCAACCCCCCCGACGCGGTCGCTCCATACGTCCTGACCGCTGGCCCATCGACGGGAATCCAGTCGCCCGTAACGGTGGACCGGGCGTAGGTCGTGTTGCCCACGGTCAGCGTGGGGCCGGCCGCGAGCCCCGCCGCGAGAGCCCCCGGCGGACAGAACTGCGGGTTGTCGAATCCTCCCCCGGGCCCCCCCCCGTTTCCTGGGCCAACCCCGGTCCCCGGATCTCCCGGGGCGGGTGGCACTGGTCTGTCCCCCGACAGGTCGGGTTGATCGAAGTCCGGATCTTCGAATTGATCCGTCGGCTGCGTTCCGGGCTGTTGCGGAACCGCAGCGGGCAGTCTTGGGACGGGGGGTTGAGCGGCCGCTTCCGCGGCCGACAATCCGAGAACCGCCGCCAGCAGGCCGCTCCCCAGCTGCGACGGCGAACCTCCCCACCGGCCCCTCGTCCCACAGCGCGAAATCACTCGTCGAAAACCAGCAATGATCGACTTCATGCTGCGGCCACCCTTTTCGGAAGACTGAACAAAAAATCCGCCCCACCCACGTTGGGAGACGGACGCATCGGGGAAAATCCAGGGGTGTGACTCTTCAGATCGTATCGGTTGTAAGGGGACCAGCGGTTGAGTGGTTTTTGCGGTTTACGCAATCGCTTCCGGCTCTCCGGTTTCTGAAATCCAAACCCCGGGCGGAACGATCAGTTTTCAAAGAGAGCCAGAATTCCCAGCCTTTCCCGGCCTTCAGTCGGTTTGCCTCGGTTGGGGCTTCAGCTTGCAGTACCGGGTGCCCCGTCCGTCGGTCGATGAACATTCAATCCGCCGAGTGAGGCCCGACAGCCTAACCCCTCACTTGGGAGCGGTGCTGTTTCCTGTTCTGCGTCCCCCGATGGTCTTGCCGATGAATTCGTGCTCCCTGCTGTCTCCCTTTTCCCTCGGCGAACTCGCGCTTCCCAACCGTGTTGTCCTCGCCCCGCTGACGCGCAGCCGCGCCGGGAAGGACCGCATCCCCAACCCGCTGATGGCCGACTATTACTGCCAGCGCAGTTCGGCCGGATTGATGATCAGCGAAGCGACCACCATCTCTCCCCAGGCGAATGGGTGGGTGGAAACCCCAGGAATCTACACCGACTCGATGACGGAAGGTTGGCGCTCGATCGTGACGGCCGTTCACGAACGGGGGGGCCGCATCTTCTGCCAACTCTGGCACATGGGACGAGCCTCGCACAGCAGTTTCCACCAGGGCGAACTGCCGGTGGCCCCGTCGGCCATTCCGATTGCGGGAGATCCGATCAATACACCGGCGGGAAAGCAGTTGCATGAGACTCCCCGCCCCCTCGAAACGGCCGAGATCCCGGGGATTGTCGAGGATTATCGCAAGGCGGCCGAGCGGGCCCGGGTAGCGGGCTTCGACGGCATCGAACTGCACGCCGCCAATGGCTACCTGATCGACCAGTTCCTGCAGTCGAAGACCAACCACCGCACAGACCGGTACGGGGGCAGTGCCAGCAACCGTCATCGATTCCTGCATGAGGTCGTCGAAGCGGTTCTCTCGGTCTGGCCAGCGCATCGTGTCGGGGTCCGGCTGTCTCCCAACGGCATCTACAACGACATGGGCTCCCCCGATTACCGGGAACAGTTCCTGTTCACCATCGCTCAATTGGACCGGTTCGGTCTGGCCTATCTGCATCTCCTCGATGGCCTGGCGCTGGGATTTCACAATCTCGGCAGCCCCTTTGCTTTGTCCGAAGCACGGCACGTGTTTGCCGGGCCGCTCATGGCCAATTGCGGATACACCCAGGAATCGGCCGAGGCGGCGATCTCGGGAGACCTGGCCGACCTGGTGTCTTTTGGCCGCGATTACATCAGCAATCCCGATCTGGTCGAGCGGTTCACCCACGGTTGGGCACTGGCGGCTCCCGCCTCGATGGATGTCTGGTACGCCCCCACCGGAGCCCGCGGCTACACCGATTTCCCCCGCTATTCGCCGGGCTGATGTCGCGGCGGATCGTCTCGAAAGGCCTCCCACCAGGTCGACCGCGAGGGTTTCGCTCAGACGAAACCCCCGCGGTGAGTCCTTCCCACGAACCCGGTTCAGTCGGCAAATGGATTTCGGGGATGGTCCTGTTGCAGTCTTGAGACGGCCCGCGTCTTGCCGGTCATTTCGCGGTCGAATTGGCTGTTGGCCTTCGATTCGGTTGACGGCCGCGCCTCACCGTAAACCGGATAGCCGTAGCCGGGCACCCCATAACCCGGTGCGCCGTATCCCTGGGCTCCGTACCCAGGATAGTAGCCTCCCCCGTAGTAGCCGGCCGGCGCGCCAATCACAGGGGAACTGATCGCGGGAGGCAGCACCGGTCCCGAGTAAAAACCACCGGCCGGCGCCGGCGGAGGATAGCAGCCTCCTACAGGAGCACATCCCCCTCCATACCCGGGCCCATAGTTGCAGGGGGTGGGATAGGGACTGGGGCAGCCATACCCCACTGGACCACAGACAGGACGGCAGGCGGGACGACAGGGGCCGCAACCAAACCCCCAGCCACATCCGAAAAACGCCGTCTTCTCACCGTCGGCCGCTGTCTCTCCCGGCCGGGTCGACTGGGCCGAGCGATCTTCCCCCAAAGGGACGCTGGCCTCCTCGTCCGACAGAGTCGGATCGACCGGCGACAATCGACGTTGCGTCGAGCGTGGTTCCACAGCCCGGTCTTCCGAAACCAGCGCAAACGGATTGCCACGGGTCACACGAGACGACTGAGCCGCGGCAGGGAGGCGTCCGTGAGTGTTCCGGGCGCTCGACGCCGGTCGCTCGGCAGCCACCAGGCCCGAGGTTGAGAGCATGCCCGCCGAGAGAACCGCCATCTTCCACCAGTTTTGCAGGCCAACCATCATAATCCTCCTGGGATGTTTCACCCGAGTCACATGCAGCGGGACGAATCCCGCACGGCCTGTCGCGACATGCGTCAGACGAGACAAATCCGATGCACGACGCATACCAAATCTGAAAAACAACACTTCGGTCTTATCTCGAATCGCAAGAATGTCATTACATGTCCCCCAACTATCCCAGACTGTTCGGTTATGGCGTGTTACTCATTCAGACACCGTAAGGCGGCATCTCGACTGCTCGAACCAGGATACGTGGTGCACCATCATGGACCCCAGTAGTCGCATTTTTACAACACCTCTTTACAATCCGGATCGTAAACGCATCACCTTAATCTTCTCATGGCCCCGAAGCTTGCGAAGTCACATCTGCGAATGACCGGCGACTCCTTGAATCTGGCAATCTCAGCTTGTGATCATCCTGATATAAGCCACCTCAAGGGGTCTGGCGATAGGTCAATGACACGAGTCATTCCTCTTTGACTACGGCAATCGTCGATTGAAGATCTTTTTTACAACACCTGGCCGCAATCCGTACCGGTTTCGCAGGACCACCTCTGCCAGCGACGATTCAGAGAGCAACGCATTCAACATAAACCTCTGCAATAAAAGATCTTATAAATTTCGCAACTGGATTCGTAAGGTTTGGCATGCACGGTGCAGTGAACTCCCCACGTGCTCAACCGAAGTCAATACGATGACGGGAGCATCGGGTTGAACCCGTGAAAATCAGCAATCTGGAGAGTGAACATGCTTGTCTTGGCTCGAAAGAAGGCGGAAACGATTCTGATTGGCGAAGAGATTGTCATCAAGGTGCTTCAGATGCGGAATGGCGTGGTGCGAATTGGAATTGAGGCCCCCAGCAGTGTCCGCGTGATGCGGGGGGAAGTGAAGGGAGTTGGTCGCGAATCGGGCTCGCTGCCCCCGTCGGCGGAACCACTGCCAGTGCAAGACTCTTATCAGCGTGAGGTGGTCGTGATCGAGGAACAATGCCGGCCAGCCGTCGAGTCCGCCCCGATTCCGGAATCCCGCTCCACGTCGCAAATCTCCCCCGTGGTTTCCACGGCAGCGCCGTTGGCCGCCATGCTGCGGGCCCTCCGTGTCGTCCCCAACGGGGCGGAGGGGCCGGCGGTTCAACTTCGATCTCCCCAGCGAAACTGACGCTCAATGAGCGGATTCCCCAGCCTCGATCCACCTCGGCCATCTCTTCTGCCTCGACCGGATCACCGCCATGTACTTTCCCCTGCTCGTTCGAAATCGTTGGTTGTCCCGCGGCATTTGTCTGGGACTGGCCGCTCTGAGCTGTGGACTGATCTCTGCTCCGCTCCGCGCCCAATCGGGCCGCCCGGGAAGAGCCAGAGATCAATCCCGAGGATTCTCGCTGCTGCGGGAGGATGAGAACACCTCGCGTCGGCTGCTGCGGGACGAATCCCGGTCTCCAGGCGGCGGCGCGACCTTGCGTGTGATCCGGGAAGACGCGTTCGATGCAGAAGATCGGCGCCCTGCGCCGCGGTGGGATGCCCCCCTGCTCAATCGCGACCCGGCGGATGTCGACAGCTTCGGCCTGGGTTTGTTCCAGTCACGGGATGGTCAGGGGCCGCGAGGTCCCCGCAGCCGGGGCCCCGCCTCTCCTGAGCCCCCTGTTCCGGCTGACCAGGACCCGGATTGGAACCAGTCACCGTGGGACGATTCCGTGGAGACCTCGGACGATTCGTCCGCCTGGCGCGGACAACTCGCCCCCGCCCAGGAACTGATTTCGCGACGCTATTCCGATCCTCAAGTCCTGCAGTTCGGATCGACGATCTCAGCGCAGCAGTGCCTCAGCCTGTACCAGGAGACTCTCGAACTCATTGCCGCCCGACACCTTGATCCCCCCCCTCCGTCGCGAATCGTCCAACGGGGACTCTTCAATCTGGTGGAAGCGTTGCGGAACCCCACCTTTCAGCAGGCAGCACGTCTCGCCGTCGATCCTCGGCAGCTCCCCCTCTTCGAGCAAACCCTCGTGCAGAGATTCCAGCAGACTTCGCCGCAGACTCCAGCCCAGGCCAGCGGATTGCTGCAGGCGGTGATGCTGTCGGCACAGCAGGAACTTGGGCTCAACCCCGTTCTGGTGGCGCTCGAATTCGAGTACGGTGCCATCGAGGCTCTCGATCAGTTCTCGGCGGTCATCCCCCCAGCCACACGGTCAGGCGCCAATCGCAGTTTCTCGGCCCCCGCCGTGGGGATTGGCGTGCAGGTCCAAGTCGCAGTGGAAGGACTGCGAATCGTGCGAACCCTCCCTGGCAGTCCGGCTCGCCTGGCGGGCCTACAGCCCGAAGACCTCATCGTCTCGGTCGATGGGCAATCTCTGGCGGGGCGCGATCTCGACAGCGCCTCGGCGCTGATTACCGGCCCCGAGGGGACCCAGGTGACCCTGACCGTGATGCGGACCAACTCTCCGGCCGCAGCCGTGACTGTTCCCCGACAGCGTCTGGAGGTCCGATCGGTCTCCGAGGCGCGCATGCTGACCGCCGAGACCGCGTACGTCCGTCTCGACACGTTCTCGTCCACCAGCACCGAAGAACTCCAACAGGCCCTGCAGACCCTGGCCAACCAGGGAATGCGAAACCTCGTCTTCGACCTGCGGGGCAATCCGGGAGGACTGTTGACGACCGCGATCGAAATCGGCCGAATGTTCGTCAAAGAGGGAACGGTTGTCTCGACGCGCGGCCGAACCCGCGAAGACAACACCACCGAACCGGGAGCGGACGGAGCCACCTGGAATCTGCCCCTCGCCGTGCTGGTCGACGGAGACAGCGCCAGCGCCAGCGAGATTTTCGCGGCGGCCATTCAAGAGAACAACCGGGGAGTGATTGTGGGGACGACCACGTATGGAAAGGGGACCGTGCAGACGCTGTTCCCCCTGAAGACGGCGGGGGTCTCACTCCGGCTGACCACGGCGAAGTTCTACTCGCCCCAGGGGCGGCCGATGGCGGGTGAAGGAGTTCGCCCCGACATTCCCGTGGCAGGAGATTCCACCACCCAAGGAACCCCAGCCGACCAACCGCTGCTGCAGGCGATTGCCGCGGTGAACCAATCCAACCCGGCGACCACGCCGCGGCCACTGGTGCGGGGCCGGGGTGTCCGCAATCCGACCCGATCGCTCCGCTCTCAGACGGGGCAGAGAGAATGAGAGAGCCAGGTCCGAGCGGGAATTGGCAATCGGTCCGGGATATGCGATAAGCTGAGGAGAGAGAACGGGCTGGTGAGAGTGTCTCTGCCGCCCGTTTCTGAAAGGGATCTCTTCGAAATGTCTCCACGTGCGAAACCCCGGAAGCAAGTCGCTGTTTCGGAGAGACTGACTGCTGGCGAGCCCTTGGTCGAAGCCGCCCTGCAACTGTTGCCCCCCCGGTTCGAAGCACTGCGGGGCGCTGTCGCCGAATCGCTCACGGCCGGCGGGGACGACCCCGAGCCGATTCATCGCCTGCGTGTGGCCACCCGGCGATGCGCCACCGCGGTCGACTTGCTGAAGTTGCTGATTCCCCGGGACCTGCGGCAGCCCCTCTTGCGGGATCTGAAAAAACTCCACCACGCCTGTGGACCGGCCCGGGACCTCGACATCCAACGGGAGTTTTACGAGCGGTTGCTGTCTGAAGTCGACACGCGGGACCTCGCCGTGGTGGACTTACTGTACGAGCGAGTCTCTCTGCAGCGCGAGAAACGGCAGCAACCGATGATCGAGGAGCTCGGCAAGCGGCGCAGCAAGCTCGAGCGGGGGTGTGACGATGTCCTGGCCCACCTTGAGATTCTCCGCGAACGGAACCCAGACCGCTGTGGCACCCTGGGAGAGGTCGCCCTGCCGCTGCTTTCGAGGTTGCTGCGGAAAGTCCGTCTCGCCCCCGCCGTCTGCGACGCCACTCCGAACCAACTGCATCAGCTGCGCATCGCGGGCAAGAAGCTGCGCTACGCCTGCGAGCTGTTCGAACCGCTGCTGGGTCCCGAGTACAAGCGCCAGCTCGCTCCGCAGTTGGTGGCGCTACAGGATGAATTGGGCCAACACCACGACTCCCAGATCTCCGGAGAGCAGTTGGCCGAATTGAGGCGCCGTTGGAAACGCAAACGCCACGAGTCGAGCTGGGATCGCAAGCCGCAGGGGCTGTTCTCTTGGAAGGAACTCTCGGAGGGAATGCGATTCGTGGCCCAGACGCATGCGGAACAAGGCACCGCGGCCCAGAAGCGGTTCGTTCAACTCTGGCCGGGCTTCTCGACGACCGGCTTCCGCCAACCACTGGAATCGCGTCTGAGGGAGCTGTCTGATGCCGGAAGAATGCGCAGGCCGTCACCCCGCACTTCCCGCGTTGATCCCCCGAGCTGATCCCCCGTCCCGCAGGTCTTCACCGTGAGCATCTTCTGCCGTATTGACGACAAGTTGATTCCCATTTATCGGGTCCTCTGGGTGTCGGCCACTCCCCACTTCTGCGGTGAGCCCGAGTGTCAGGCGGAGGGAATGTATGAGATTGCTCTCGATGCGGGAGAACCCATCTGGGCGCAACACGAAGAGAAAGAGCGTTTGATCGAGCAGATTGAAGAGTGGCAGCAGCGGTAGTCGCGAGTGTCGCCCCCACGATTGCGTCTCTCTATACTCCGAACTCGGGCCGTTGGTGCCTGCGCTGATGTCGCATTTTGTGGCAGGGCAGGCGTCTGGCTTTGTCCTCCTCCCCCCACAGATCTTCGCTCACTCCATGGCATCCTGGGAATTCTGGATCGACGTCGGCGGAACCTTCACCGACTGCATTGCCCGCGGCCCCACGGGCGACCTGGTCCAGTGCAAGGTTCTGAGCTCGGGGGTGACCAAGGGACAGGTCAGCGAAATCCAGGGAACCAACCGCCTGCTCGACCCGGGACGGCGCGGAGATCCGCCCGGTTTCTGGGTCGGTTACGAATTGCGTCTGCTCGAGGCCGACGGTTCACCTTGCCTGGTCACCCAGATCACGGCGTTTGACCATCGCACAGGGCTGTTGACCTGTGCGGCGGTCATCCCGCCCGTTGACCTTCCCACCGGTTACGAACTGGTCTCGGGTGAAGAGGCCCCCACGCTGGCCATCCGCCGCGTGCTGGGGGTGCGTCTGGACCAACCTCTCCCCCCGGTGACCGTACGGCTGGGAACCACGCGGGGCACCAATGCCCTGTTGACCCGTCGAGGGGCACGGACCGCTTTCATCACCACCCGGGGATTCGCCGATGTGCTGCTGATCGCCAACCAGGACCG
>JBKCTR010000709.1:0-24906 GCA_046318755.1 Planctomycetaceae bacterium | reverse complement strand
ACATCGGCAGCTGATGTTTTTCGGCGAACGCGACCAACTCATCTTCGAGCCCAAACCGTTTCATCTCCACACCGGCGACCAGGATCGGTTTCCGGGAGGCGTTGATCTTTCACTAAGCCTCGGCCAGGGCCTCAGCCAGAGCGGCTTTGTCGCTGACCACCTTCTCGACGAAGGGAGTGGGGGGAACGGTCCCCCGGCTATGCACCCGGTCGCGGGGAAGTTCGAGGTAGACCGGTCGTTTGTAGCGAACGCACGCCGCCAGGCAGCGGTCAATCTCGCGATAGGCGGTGAGGGGATCGTCGAGCGAGGCGGCCGCCACCGTGATCTTGTCGAAGACTTCCCGCTGGGTGTTGAAATCCCGTACTCGATGATGCAGCAGCGGATCGCTCGCGCGCTCGGCCACCCCGGGAGCACCGCTGATCACCACCACCGGCGACTTCTCGGCGAAGGCTCCCGAGACCGAATTGCAGGTGCTCAAGCCCCCCACACTAAAGGTGACGCAGACGGCCCCCAAGCCATGGACGCGGGCATAACCATCGGCGGCATAGCCGGCGTTGTCTTCCCGGGTGCAGCCCACCACTTGAATCGGGCTGGCACACAACTCGGCATAAAATTGCAAGATGAAGTCGCCGGGGATCCCAAACACATGCTTCAGACCATAATCCTGAAGTCGCTGGATCAGATATTCGCCAATCGTCGGACAAACCTCGGCCGAAGTCGACGACTTTCGCGGGGGAGATTTCCGGGGAGCCATGCTGCTGTTCCTGACGAAAGACTCGACTGACGACGGAGTGAACAAAAGAGTATCGCCGGTTGAGAAAGAACTTCAAGGGGCGATCGACAGTTCTAGAAGGACTTTGAGGTTTGTCGAGAAATCCCATTTTTGGGGATGACTTTTGTTCCCCCCTCGTGTAAAAATTCCCGGATGCGTTGTGAGCTGTCGGTCGTTCGACCGGACTGCATCAACGACTGGGTGTCTGTCTCGAACTTTCCAATCGCAGGGAAGTTCATCGTCTTTCCGGTGTTCGTCTAGGAGTTCTCCATGAAGCGTAAGACCTCGGTTTTGGCGTTGGTTGCCGGTGGTTTCCTGCTGTCGAGCCTGGCCATGGCGGCCGTGAAGCTGGATGGCGTCAAGTGCCCGGTCTCGGGCAAGGACGTCAAGGAAGAACACGCCGTCGACTTCGGCGGCGGTAAGGTGTACCTCTGCTGCGGCGGCTGCCCCGACGCTTTCAAGAAGGACACCGCCAAGTTCACCGCCAAGGGCAATCACCAGCTGTTGGCCACCGGCCAGGCCAAGCAAGCCAAGTGCCCGCTGTCGGGTGGCGATCTGAACAAGGAAACCGAAGTCACCATTCACGGTGCCAAGGTTCAGTTCTGCTGCAACAACTGCAAGGGCAAGGCCGAGAAGGCCAAGGGTGACGAGCAGGTCAACCTGGTGTTCGGTGCCGACGCCTGGAAGAAGGGTGGCTTCAAGGTCGGCAAGTAGTCCGATCCCGGCGAACAGGTCTGCTGACCTGCTCGCTCCCCGCCGAGTTATGGAATCAAGCCGCGGTGTTCTCCTTCGGGATGCATACCGCGGCTTGTTGTTTCTTTGGGTCCTCCCCAGGTCAGCACGCAGTTCCGAGTCGGCGTCGGCTTGAAGTCCGCGACGCCGCACGCACGGACCGAATCACGGGGACGTTATTGGCGAGAGGCCGCTCGAGCGGTAAATGTCTCAAGCCATTCCTTGAGGCTCGCGTCGGCAATGGTGTTGGGCGGGTTCAACTCTGAGGGCGTCTGTCCCCAGAAGAACCCCAACAGTCCAACGCCCGCCTCGTCACAGTGGTCGAGGAAGACTTCGAACTCGGAACCGCTGGTTTTCAGCGGGAAGGTCTCCTCAACCAGCAACGGCTTCCCCACCGTTTGGAACAGCCGCAGTGTCTCGCGAGCCGCATCTCCCTTTCCCCGCTCGGGATACAGGTGCACCGCGAGAAAATCGAGGTTGGCACAGGCTTCACCTGGAATGAATCCTGAGGTCAATCCTGGGCGATCCAGGCTCCAGTCGACCAATCCCACGGTGATCAAATGCTGGCGATCAATCGTCCGGATTTCGCTCACCAGGAAATCGATCCAGGCCCGCGCCACCTCAGACCTCTTCCGTCCGGCCGGGTCGAGTGACACAAACTGCACAAAGTGTTTGCCGGCGAAGGGGGGCCCCAACCAGTCTTTGGCAGCACGAGCCCCCCCCGGGACGACCGGTTCATTCATCAGGTCGTAGCAGAAAATCGCCGGGCTGCGGTGGACCCGCTGGGCAACGGCCCGCCAGAAAACCGCCTGCGCCCGCCAGCGATCTGTTTCGGCCAGTTCGTCGTACCAAGGGGGCACATCGGCCTTTTGATAGCACCCCAGACCGGTCAAATCGAGATACAGGCGCTGGCGCTCGGCCAGTTCGACCAACTGCTGCAGTCGATCGAGCTCGCGCTGGCTCACTTCTCCCGGCTGGGGGCAAAAGCGGCCAAACTGCAGATGCACGCGAACCAGATTGGCCCCCAAGTGGCGCATGCGGGCGAAGTCGCGTTCGACCAGCGGCCAGTCGTCGTGCCAGTAGTCTTCCAACAGGCGCCCTTGGGTGTCGTGGTCGTAGTTGAAACCCCAGGTGCGGAATTCGAGTTTCGAACCGCCCCGCTCAAAGCGCCCCCCATCAGCCGAGACCACGATTTGTTCCAACCGCTCGGCAGCGCGACCGGACCTCGCCGCACCCAGCCCGATCAGTGCGGTCGCCAACACACGCAGGCAGTCCCGCCGGGATCTTCTCGAAGGCACCTCCGCAGCGTGGCTGTTGCACTTCATCTGGGGAAACCTTCGTCTTCCAATGGGTTCCCCGGAGACCGCAAATGGCCACCAGACGGAGCCGCCGTCGGGGAAGCTGGAGGCTGCGTCGGCGACAAACACTCCCAGAGCGCCACAGGCCAACCGACCAGGAACCAGCAGAACGGCACAAATGCACAAGCCAGCTTGAACAGTGACACAACCGTCAATAGACGCAGCGAAACCACCGACGCCTCGGTTCCCGAGTGCACCATCCAGTAGAGGACGAGATTCTCGAGCAGATCAAAGGGCATCGCCAGCAATGCCAGTCGGGCGGCTTGCTGGAAGCAGCGTGCACAGCACTTGCCCGCCCGGCGGCGACAACGGGTGATCCACATCAGCAACGACCAAAGCACCACGGGATAGAGCAGCAGATTCAGTGCGTCGACCAACAGCCCGTGACTCAGAACCTGCCTTTGTGAATCCGTCCAATCGCAGAGAGGCCGGTAAGATTGTGCCAGCAACGGCAAGCCCAGTTTCAACCAATTGGTTGGCATCTGTCTCTCGAGGGACCGCAGATAGCCCATCAGCAGCAGCCAGACAGCAAAACCAAGGACCGCCCACGGATTCAGACCGCACCACCGGCCGGAGGCCGGCGTCGGGAAATGAGCGACGGGTGATGCCGCGCCCCCCGTCGGATCGGTAGGGTCATGTAACACGCCAGCACCCTCCCAGAAGGAACATGGTCAGTCCCATCGCGAGCTGGAGCCAACTCATCCCGTGCATTCCCTGTTGCCATGTGGAGGTGCTCCACGCATGGGGCGTACGCCGCAGCCGACGTCCCGTGAGGCATCGCACCACCAACAGGGGATGACTGGCGAACAACCGGGTGATCAAACCCACTGCGCCAAACCCTGACCCTGCGAGACACAGTGTGGTGGCGTGGTCGGCGGTCATGTTTTTGGAATCACACGCGGGTGCTGCAACTCGTTCCACAGCGCGGCGAACCAAAGCTGGGCGGCTCGACGTTGCCCCACTCCCGTGAAATGTCGCCGGGTCCCCAACCCCCCACGCGTCTCACCAGTCAGCAAGTCGGTGTTGGGGCCCCGGGCAAAACCAGGCTCTTCCCACAGCGACTCGATTGCCCGGCGGATGCGGCCTTCACCGGCCGGATCGTTGTAAACCGTGGGATGCATGGTCGACTGGGCCAGCAACCAAGGTGCCTTCCCACCGGTCTTTTGGGCGAAGGCGGACCGCAGAGTTCGCAGACGCTCGCAATACGTCTCAGTCGGGGTTTTTTCGATCACATCCGACTCCCCCTGCTGCCACAACACCGCGCGAAAATCCCCCACGCCGCGAGCCCCCTGCAGCAGACGGTCAAACAGTTGTTCGCCCGGTTGCCATTGGCGAATCGCGGTGCCCCCCACCGCCACATTCACAAACCCGACGGGAACCTGCAGCAGGGGCACCAGCAGAACTCCCAAGTGGGGCCAAATTGTGCCTCCGGTCCCCGCCCGCGGCTGCGGATCATGGGCGATCTGCCAGCTCCCCGTCTCGAAATCGAGCGCCGTCACACGCCCCGCAGGCTCGGTCACCCTGAGCAACTCGTCGTTGGCCCCTTCGGCGTACGACTGGCCAGCCACCACGAAGACCTCACCCACCCCCACCGGCTCGATGGCTCCCGTAGCGACAGTCTGCGTCCCCAACACACCCCGCAATTCCAGCCGGTACCACCCGCCCGCCTCGATTCTCACGCGCGCCTGCCAGGCAGATTCCCGCTGAGTCGCCTCAAGATCAATCCATTGGGTCGACACACCAAATGCTCCCTCGAGACAGACGACTCGCGCCTGCCACTGGGGTACTTCATCCACGCTGGTTGTCCACGCGAGATCGATGTCGGCCCCGCCCCGACGCGGCCCCCCTTCGGCATGATCGTGAGCTTGCCGGGGATCGAAGCCCCGACGCTGAAAGACCTGATAGGGAACCGGAGCGGTCAACTGCGTCTCCCGCGCCCCGGCAGCGGTTCCCCGTGGAATCTCCGCGGCAGCACAGTCCCCCACCTGGAAACTGGCCCAACCGAGGGTCACTGCCGAGTGCTGCAGAAACTCACGACGATCGAAATTCATCGAAACTGTCTCCCGAGCATGAGGCTGGCTGCAGTCTGTGCAACGACAGGTTGTTCTTGGCGAACTCAGCGCAATTGGGCCACGGCGGCCTGCAATTCCCGCCGCAGGGTGCCGACATCCTCCAACCCCACCGACAGCCGCACGAGACCATCGGTAATGCCACATTCGGCGCGCTCTTGAGCCGTCAGAAACTTGTGTGAAGTTCCCGCCGGGTAAGAGACTGTCGTGCGGGCATCGGCCAGAGTGGGGGAGAAGGGAATTGTCTCTCCAAGGGCACGGAACAGTTGGGCGACTGCCGGTTGACCGCCTTGCAGTTCGAAAGCCAGCATCCCTCCGAAACCAGCGGGCATGATCCGCTGGGCGATGGAATGGCTGGGGTGGGTGGGCAACCCGGGGTAATAGACCCGAGAGACGCCCGGCAGGGTGGCGAGAAAGGGTGCCAGCTCGGAGGCAGTGTCACAAACGCGTTGCATTCGCAGGGCCAACGTCCGCAACCCGCGAGATGCCAGCCAACTTTCGAAAGGATTGCTGTTCACGCCGTACAGGGCCCCCAAGCCCTTGATTTTGCGAATCAGGCTCGCTTCACCCACCATCACACCCAACATCACGTCACCGTGACCATTGAGGTATTTGGAGCCACTGTGGAAAACCAGACGGGCTCCCTGCTCGATTGGCCGCACCAGCGCTGGGGTGGCAAAAGTATTGTCCACCAGCAGGGGCACTTCCCCCAAGACACCGGCAATCGCCGGCAGATCGGCCACTTCCATCAGCGGATTGGACACGGTTTCGACAATCGCCAGCTTGGTCTGGGCGGTCAAAGCTCGGGCGAATGCCGCCGGATCATTGGCGTCGACGAATGACACCCGTACCCCGAAGGAACTGGCAAGATGGTTCAGCATCTGCGCGGTTCGACCGTAGAGCACACGGGCCGCCACAACGTGATCGCCTGATTTCACCAGGGCCAGCAAGGTGGCCGCCATGGCCCCCATGCCACTGGCGAAGACCGCCCCGGCCTGACCCCGTTCGAGAGCTGCCACATCGGCAGCCAAGGCATCGTGATTGGGATTGCCATCCCGTGTGTACACATAGCCAGACTCACGGCCAGTGGTGATCCCCTCCAACTGCTCAAGTCCGTCGACATCGAAGGCGGTGGTCAGGAAGATCGGGGGGGTGCTTGGGCGGGTTTGAAACTCACGGAACCAACCGCCACGGGCGGCCCGGGTCTCGGCAGATTCAGGCTGATCCAAGGGAGACAATCCTGGGAAGGTGAAAAAACGTCCCGGTCAACACACAAAAATCCCCCGCCTGAGGGTTTGATGGAGCAATTCCGGGAGGGATGAGAGGTGACACAGAAGATTGGCGGGCGTCTCGGATGATATCGAGTTCAAGTGGACGGTGGCCACCAGAGCGAAAAACGGAATGCCATTCCAGTGTCTGCCGCCCGGTCTGGGGCCGGGCGACTTGTTTTGCCGACTCGAATTCGGGAACATCCTCTGCCATGTCGCGAGAATTGATCACGGACCAGCAAGAATTCGAAGACTTGTGCACGCACCTGCGTCGCGCGGGTGTAGTGGCATTTGATACAGAGTTTTTGTCGGAATTCACCTACCGACCGCAATTGTGTCTGCTGCAGTTTGCCACGCCGGACAGAGCCGCGCTGGTCGACCCCTTGTCGGTCGAAGATCTGTCGAGTTGGTGGAAGCTGATGGCTTCCGACGAAATCTTAACGGTTGTTCACGGAGGACGGGAGGAGATTCGCTTCTGCCTACACCATGCGCAGGCCGCCCCAGCTCGATTGTTCGATGTGCAGATTGCCGAGGGATTGCAGAGCCGCAGTTATCCCCTTAGCTATTCCGCCTTGGTTGCGCGGGTCTTACGGGTCCCGGTGCATGGCAAAGAAACCCGGACCGATTGGCGGCGCCGGCCGTTGACTGAGCGGCAGATCAGCTATGCCTTGGAAGACGTCCAGCACCTGATTGCCATTTACGAGCGTCAGCAAGAGACCTTGGCGGGACGGGGGCGGTTGGAGTGGGCGCAGACCGAGATCAATCGCTATGTCGCCGAGTTGGCGCAGGAACCATTGCGGGAAAATTGGCGCAAGCTCCCGGGAATTGTCTCCCTGAACCGTCGCGAATTGGCCGTGGCCCGCGAGGTTTGGCTCTGGCGCGAGCAGGAAGCCGCGCTCAGCAACAAACCCTTCCGCCGGATCCTGCGGGATGACTTGATCATCGAACTGGCTCGTCGCCAGCCCTGCGACGTCTCTGATCTGCTGGCGACGCGCGACATGAACCGGTCGGACTACCGCCGGCTCGCCCCCGCGATGATTGGTGCCATTCAGAAAGGGCTCGCGGTCCGAGACGAGCAACTCCCGGCCACCCGCCGCAACGAGAAAGATCAAGACGAGCAACTGTTGGCCCAATTGCTGAGCATGGCCCTCGCCAACCGCTGTGCCCAAGAAGAGATTGCCCTGGGATTGGTGGGGACCACCGCCGATCTGCGGCATCTCGTGCGCTGGCACGTCTACAGCGATCGCTCGGGGGATCCCCCTCGTCTGACCCAGGGTTGGCGCGCCGAAGTGTGTGGCGACCTGCTGACCGATGTGCTCGACGGACGCATCGCCCTGCGCGTCAACGATCCCAAAGCCGAATACCCCTTGGTATTCGAACGTCACAACTCCCCAGGAAAGAAGTAAACCCCATCATGGGAATCGGTCTGGACCTGACCGGCGTCGCCCGAGCCCGCCAAGAGACAAACCCCGACGAATTCTGCCGCGAACTTTGCGAGTGGCTCCCCACCGTTACTGGCGAATTCTTCGAAGGGGCCCACGGCCCCGGCTGCGGTCATGATCACGATCATGACGACGGCGAATGCGGCCATTCCCACGACGCGGGTGCCGCCGATGATGACACGTGCCGGATGGTGCTGGGGACCGTGCAGTTGTTTCCCTCGACCGAGGCTCTGTTCATCGAAACCGGTCCCGGAGGACTGTTGCGGGTGTCGACCAAAACGTCGATCCTGGGCCCCGGTTATCATCGTTGGCTTTGCGGGATCCTGGGGAAACTGGGTGAGGAGTTCGACGTCGAATGGAAGCAATTCGACGAAGAGGGGAATCCGGGTGACGAGACCGGGTACTTCTTCTACAAGGATTCGGCCCGGGTCGACCACGAGATGCTGGTTTGGCTGAAGTCGGCGTGTCAGGCCCTGCTGGAATACCAGCAGCGCGGCTACGAGGGATTGGGGCTCAGCATGCCCGTCAGTCCACAATTCCTCGATTTTGGTCCGGTATTGACGGTGCTCGGCCCCCGCTCGACCGAGTGGCTGACGCAGGTCATCAACGACTCCGCGCGGGGCAAGGACATTTTCCCCTGGTGGGATGATGAGCCGCTCGCGCTGGTAATCCGGAACCGCGCGCTCTGCCGGATGTGGGATTCCGTCTGCTGGAGGCCCCCACTGGATGAGCAGGAGGCCGAACTGCTCAGTTCCGTGCACAATGATCTCTGCCAGGCGTATGAGTTGGACCCCTCGGTGGCCCTCCCCTGGTTCGAATGGAACGAGATTGTCGGCTTCCTCGAAGAAGAGCATGAACTCGAGTTGGAAAACAACCTGCGCGAGACACTCAACGAGTTCGCCATCTCGCACGAGAAGGAACCCCGGATTGGTTATCGCAGGGGAAAACTGCGCACCCGGGCGTCGGGGGGTTGGTCGGTCGTGGTCCCTGGCTCATTTCAGGAACTGATCGACGACGAGGGGAACTGGGGCTCTCAAGACGATGTTCGTCAGGTGTGGATCAGTTCGATCTCGATTGTCGACAAGTTCGATTGCCCCATCCCGGCGGAAGAATTGCTGGCCTCCGATGAATTGATCGAAGACGAGGACGACCCCTCGGAATTCGGGCCGGAGATTCCGTTCGGTCCCCACGAACAGATCATCGGCACCGCCCACATCCGTCGGGAGGAAGATGCCGAGACACCGCACTGGCAATTGAGCGGAAAGTGTGCGGTGGCAGGCGAAATCGCCATCACCACGATCCTGTACCAGGACAAGGCCGACGAAGAGTGGGCCATCGCCACCTGGAGGTCGTTGCTGGTGCAGCCGGTCGATTCCGACGACGATCCGAACGAATAAAGGGCTCTGACCAGTACCGCATGGCAGTCCGGCGGGCTGCCCCTGGGCTGAGCCCACGCTTCGAACGGATGTCGGCCGAGAATCGGTGGACGGTCAGGGTTCGTGGTCCTCGTCGGATCAGACCGCCGGTTTCGGCCTACTCGATGGTGCCCTGTGATGACTGATTTGCTGGCATCTGGAAGTCGGCAGGCATGCTGAGGGGGTGGCCCCAATCCGTGGGGTAAGCAGGGTCATTTCGCTTCCCCGGCAGGTTGCTCTTGGGCGGGACGGCTGTCGAGCACCAGGTGGTTCGTGAATGTCTCGTAGCGGGCCCGCACGTCGCCCCAGGTCCACTGGTACGCCTTGCCCGTCCCCTGCAGATCTTTGCCTTCCGAGTGGGGAACTCCCAGTTCCCTGAGCACTGGACCGGGAACCGCCTGAGAGTTTTCCTCGACAAAAGTACGCGGTGGTTGCCAGCGGATCGCCACAATGCGGGCGGTGTCGGAACCGGCGGTGGCCAGAGCAGCCGCATCGAGCGGACCAGTGGCACCACGCAAGGCACTGTAGTTGTATTGACCCCCATCCGAATAGATGAGGGCAAACTCCTTCAAGGGCATTCCCTCCAGGATCACGTGGGTGTGCGAGGCCCATAGCATTGGCCCCATGCGCGGTGGTTCAATGCACTTCATCTCGGCTCCGTTGCGGGCCAGACGTTCGAGAACCTGCTGCCGTGTGGTTGCGAATGGCAACCAACTGAATCCCGCCGGAGCGGTTTCTCGCCGGGGATACCGCCAGGAATCGGGCATCCAGTAGTCGCCGCCCCACCAGGCCACCCCGATGACCCCCAGTAGCGCCAACCAAGGCAAAAACTGCTCGTACCCAGGTCCTGTCGTCCGCTCCAGACGACCCAGCACAGGGGGAGAATCCCCTCCCCTCGATCCGGCAGCAGCGGGGTTAGGCGAGTCTGTGGCCATCGAAGTTCTGCTCCAGGAGGCATGGTGGTCCGGTTCGCCAACCGGCGGCGGCCCTGTCGGCATCTTGGATTTCCCACGGTTCGATTGCAAACGACCAGCACTGTGGGGCGGTCAGCCTCGATCACCGGGAATCGTACGCAGTCAGGGAAGCAGCAGTTCTTCGGCGGAACGCCATTCGAGTTCGAAGGGGTGGGCAGGGAGAGCCAGAGCGGCATGGGCGGGGAGAGCCGCTGCCGGGGAACGAAGCCGCACGGGCTCGGTCAAATCACACAATGTCCAGTCAAACGCCGAGGGGGTCTCGGGTGGAGCGACAACAACTTGGCACGGCCCCCGCGGGTCAAAAGTGACTTGAAACGAATCGAGGGGCAGACTCAATCCGCGTCCCACCGCCTTGACCACCGCCTCCTTGCGCGTCCAGAGGTGGTAGAATCCCGATGTTCGCAGTTCGAGTGGCAGGTGCTGCCAGGCGGCTACTTCATCAGCCGAGAAAAACCGCCGCACCAACTCTTCGATTTCGACTCCTGGACGTGGCACCTCCAGATCGACCCCCACCGCCGTTCCCCAAGTCGCCGCCAACAGCACGCGACCAGCACTGTGCGAAATGTTGAACTGGAATCCCGGCGGGGAATTGGGCATGACGGGTACAGCCGGTTTGCCCCAACGCCCCTCGGCCAGAGCTCCTACCGAACCCACCGCGGGCTGGCAACGGGCCAGCAGCCGCCTCAGGGTTCCCCGGCCCAGCACAAACGCCCAGCGATCAACCGGCCGAAGGAATGCCTCGGCCCGCTTCCGTTCAACAAGGTGCAGTTCGTTCGCGAGTGACTCACAGGCAGCGCAATCCCGTTCGACATCGAACAACCACAGCAAAACCCGATCGGCGCGCAATTCCATCTCAACCACCCACGGGGAAAACACCCGGAATCCACCGGCTTGTCTGGCGCCGCGTTCGGTGCCGTCAGATTCGAACCGCTGGCGAAGCCCGATCCAGCGTGATCAGGGAGCGGGGGTTTTCAGCGCGGAGTCACTGGCCGGGGGGTCGGCTGCCTGGGGAGGCAATCGGTCGGGAGCCGGATCGGAGGATGGCTCGCCCTTTGAGGTCTCGTTGGCGGCTGCGGGATTCGCATTCGACTCACCGGTTGCCAGTGATGGCTCTTCCGAGACGGGTGGGGCCATCGAGGGGAGGTTTCCCTTCCCCCCCGCCTGATTCACCTTGGCCAGTTCCTCGGTCTGCTCCAGAATCACCACACCTTCGAGGGTGATGTACTTAGCGTTCACTCCGGGCCATTTCCAGAGATAGACCTTGCCATTGGGCAGGATGTCTTTCTCCTCAGAATGCGGCAGGCCGAGTTCGGCCATCACCGCTCCGGCGGGAATGGCCGAGTTGGCTTCGGTGAAAGTACGGGGAGCTTTCCAGCGGATTCCCACGACCTTGGCGGTGTCGGAGCCGGCCGGCGCCAGTGCGGACGCATTCAGGGGACCATCCCCCTGACCGGGAATGGCCCCGTAGTTGTACGTTCCGGCATCGGAGTAGATGACGGCGAATTCATCGAGCTTGCGACCTCCCAGGCTGGCCTTCGAATGTGCCGCCCAGGCACTGGGCGCCATTCCCGGCTTCACAATGCTGCTCCACTGTCCCCCCTCGACGGCCAGTTTTTGCAACACCTGCTGGCGGGTGGTTCCCAATTCCAGCCAGGAGAACCCGCGGGGAGCCTCGGTGCGACTGCTGTACAACCAGGAATTGGGCATCCAGTAACCCCTGGTCAACCAACCCGCGATCAAGATCGCAGCGAGAACCCCCAGTCCCAACATCCGATCGCGTCCCTTGCCTTCGTCGCGCCGCAGGGGAGTGAGGGAGGGAGGAGCCGGGTTGGAACCAACGGCCGGGCGATCAGTGGGAGATTGGGTCATGGGGGCGGGGCGCGAAACAGGAAACGAAACCAACGACAGCCCAACGCGAGGCCGACGCAAGAGTCCATCATGGAGATCACCCTGCCGCTCCGCAACCGCCGCGGGGTTGGCGATGGTTTTCAATTCCCACTGGGGCAATACCACGATCCCCGAGATTGCAGCGAAACGAGACCGCCAGAAACGAAAACACCCCCGGCAACAAGCGTTGCCAGGGGTGTTGGATTCCTGTGGAGAAGCTGTCGACGACAGCCCCATGGCCGGTCGACGCGTGTCCGAGTTACCGCAATGTGCCTCGGTTGCGCCAGACTTGGGCCGCCGAGGGGGCGGGAACAGACAGTGAGGGGCCGCCGGCGACACCGTAGGAGTTCTCGGAATCTCCCTCCAGCGGTTGAAACTCGTCATATCGCAGGCGGGCTTCATTCGACGCCGCGTACGACGGGGTCTGACCGTAGTTGCCGTAGGCAGGACTGGAGGAATAAGAGAAGCGGGGATCGGGAGCGAGATCGAGCCCCGAGCGGTACGCTGTTTCGGCGGAGGGGGTTCGGGAGCCCATTCCGAGGTTCCGATCCATGCGGTATGCCGCGGCCGCCCGCGCCTGGGCTTCGCTCTCGGGAACGTACCGGACCACCTGCTCGGGCACGACCTCACAGGCATACTCCGGAACCCGCCGCGTCACCTGATAGGGGACCGAGCGATAACTGGTCCGGGTCTGATAGACCGTGCGGGCGACCTGCTTGGTGGTCAGCTTCGGGACCCACACCGTTTGGTATCCCCCCTCATCCACCGTCACATCTTCCAGCACGGTGGTGGGAACGCGTTCACGCACTGCTTCGCGGCGGTACGCTGTTGAAACCTCTTCGCGTTCGCGTACCACGGGACGGCGGGTGTATTGGGTCTCGACCACGGGCCGGAGGACAGGCCGCTGACAGGCGCAGCGGGCCGGGGGCAACTGGCAAGCTTGACAGCAGACCGCACCCTGCTGGGCCGCCACCTGCGTGACCAGCACAGGCGCCGCTCCTCCCAACACTAGCGACAAACAAACCAGAAACATCGGGCGATGCATGACACGGTACCTCCAAGAGGGCTGTGGCGGATCTGCCAACCGGGTTGGAAATCTGCCCTTTCATACGGTCTGACATCGGCAAACCTTGCCCAGTTTCTTCAATCCGGATTCCAGGTCCGTTTTACGTGTCGAATACTGATCACAAACACACTCCATTAGGTTGGCCAACCTCTCAATCGACAAAAGGTCAGTTCGTGTTGGCCGCAAGGCAAGTGGCCCCTGGGGAACTCCCCGGCGCACTGGCATCGACTGGGGCTGATCTCAACCCGGATGGGGCGTTTCGAAATCGAACCGGGCCGCCATGGGCATGCGGCGCCCGGTTCCAAAAGCTCGGGCCGACAGTTTGATGCCCGGTGCCATTTGCCGGCGTTTGAATTCATTTCGGTCCATCCGCGTTTGGACCCAGCGGACGATTTCGGGGGGGAATTGCTGGCTGAGACGCGCCACCGACTGCTCCCGTTCGATGAGCCCCTCCAGAATCGCATCGAGGACCGGATAGGGGGGCAAAGTATCTTGATCGAATTGGTTGGGGGCCAATTCGGCACTGGGGGCCTTGGTGATCGAGCTGGCGGGAATGACCTCACGGCCTTCCCGGACAGTATTGATGAACCTCGACACCGCATACACATCCTTCTTGAAGACGTCTGCCAGGACAGCGAAGCCCCCTGCCATGTCGCCGTACAAGGTGCAGTAACCCACCGCCAGTTCACTCTTGTTGCCCGTGGCAAGCGCCAACCAGCCATTTCGATTGCTGCGGATCATCACCGAGGCCCCGCGAATCCGGGCCTGGAGATTCTGATCGGCCAATCCCGCGGGCTGTGTTCGCAAATCGTCGCCAATCACGGCGGTCCCTTCATAGGATCGATGGATCTCATCGATGGGAATGACCTGAAAGTCGACCCCCAACGCGTCGGCGAGGCCTCTGGCATCGGACAGACTGTGGGGACTGCTGTAGCGGCTGGGCATGGCCAGCCCGTGAACTTTGTCTGGTCCGACTGCCTGGGCGGCGACATAGCAGGCCAGAGCACTGTCGATCCCCCCCGACAATCCCAGCACGCATTCGCGAAAACCACTCTTCTGCATATAGTCGCGCAGGCCCAGGACGAGAGCGTCGAGCAGGTCAGCCTCGCGGGGATTCTGGGGGAAAACCAAGGGGCGACCGTCGTCTCTCGGGACGGGCCGCAACCCCCGCTGCGCAAAGTCAACCAGAGCCAGATCTTCCTCGAATGCCGCCAGCCGTAGCAGTTCTTGGCCGTCGGCCCCCAAAGCGAGTGAGTTGCCATCGAACACCAAATCGTCGTTCCCCCCTACCTGATTCACGAACAGGAACGGACGGTTCTGCCGGACGATGTGGCGGCGGAGCAGTTGCAGCCGACGATGAGGTTTGTCGAGCTCGAACGGGCTGGCAGAGAGGTTGATGAACAGCTCGGCGCCATCGGCGGCCAACTGGGCGATGGGATCGGGCCGGTTCTCAGAAGCGATGTGATGGGGGGTTCCAGGCTCTCCGTACCAGGCGTCCTCACAAATATGAATCCCCAACCGGACTCCATCGAAGACCCGGCAGTGAGTGCCGCTGGCGGGCAGAAAGTAGCGGCGTTCGTCGAAGACATCGTAATTCGGCAGCAGACACTTGATGACAGTCGTCCGCACCTGTCCTCCGTCGAGCAGGCTGGCGCCATTTCCCGAACAGCCTGCGGCGACTGACCGCCGCGTCGGGTGACCCACCAGGGCGGCGACCCCCGGGGGCAAACGCCGGGCCAACTCGTCCACGGCCCGGTCACACGCTTCGACAAACCCCTCTCTCAGCAGCAAATCCTTCGGGGGATAACCGCTGATGGCGAGTTCGGGGAAGACCACGAGGCGGGCTCCCCGGCGAGCCGCGGCTTCGGCAGTCAAACGCACCTGTTCCAGGTTCCCGCGAAGGTCTCCCACGATGGGATTCCGTTGGGCGAGGGCAATCAGCATCGAGGGGTTTCCAGTTCGGAGGCAAATCGTAACCTCCTACCATTGAAAGGACTTGCGACGAAACATTCCAGTCTCGGCAGACGAGTTCGGCCCGGTCTTTACGGGTGCGAAACCCGATCATTAAAATAAGGCGATTCTGCCGACCTCGACGGACGTCGTCGAAATGTGGTCGCGGAGGGCCGAATTGGCTCTCCGGAGGTCGATCCCAAATGGGTTGGCGGAAGCCATCGGGCAACTCTGTCTTGAACACGCGTTCGCAAGTCGCGCGGCGGCTGAGGGAGCAAGCTCCCGTCATTGCCCCGTCGATGCTCAAGTGTGATTTCGCCAATCTGCAGCGCGAGGTGGCACTGCTGGAACAGGCGGGAGCGTCTGTACTGCACCTCGATGTGATGGATGGGAATTTTGTTCCCAATCTGTCCTATGGGGCGATGGTCATCCAGAGTCTGCGGTCGACCACTCGGTTGCCCTTTGACGCGCACCTGATGATTGCCCATCCCGAGCGCTACCTCGACGACTATCTCAGCGCCGGCTGCGAGCTGATTACGGTGCATATCGAGGCGATTCCTGATCCCCGCCCGGTGTTGCGGCGCATTCGCGAAGCGGGGGCGGGAGCGGGATTGGCATTGAACCCGGGGACACCGCTCACAGCGATCATCGACCATCTTGACGATTGCGATCTGGTGCTGGTGATGAGCGTTCAGCCCGGATTTGGCGGACAGAAATTCCAGCCGGTGGCGTTGGAAAAACTGCGTGAACTCCGGCCTCTGCTGCCGACTGGCACCCTGTTGTCGGTCGATGGAGGGATCGGTCCGGGGACGATCGCCGAAACCTCGGCTGTCGGGGCTGATTTGTTTGTGGTGGGCAGCGCGATTTTCGACACGTCCGATTACCACCAGTCGCTCAGCGAATTGCGGCGACTGGCCGAAGGGGCGGCGCATTCCGCCCCAAGCCATTGAAGACCCTGATGATGTCCCGTTTGATCCTGATTCGCCCGGGATGCACCGAGTTTGACGAACAACAGCGGATCCAGGGTTCGTTGGATCTGCCCCTGAGCGATCGGGGAGAAGAACAGCTGCGGCAGTTGCTGTCCGACCTGGCAGATGTCGAGATCGACCGGGTGTACAGTTCACCCACTGAGCCGGCGCTGACCACCGCCGAAGAGTTGGCCGAACGGCACGGTGTGGAATGTCGAGTCATTCCGCAGTTGGCCAATGTGGATCAGGGGCTCTGGCAGGGATTGCAACTGGAAGAACTGCGACGGAAGCAGCCGCGTGTCTATAAGCAGTTGCAGGAGGATCCCTGCTTGGTCTGCCCTCCCGAGGGAGAGTCTCTCACCGATGCCTTGGAACGCGTGCGGGAGGGATTGGAACGGCCGTTGAAAAAGAAAGGCCGGTTGGTCATTGTGGCCCCCGATCCCGTTGCCTGCCTGATCGAAGCCATAGTGAACAAAAAAACCGTCACCGACATTTCGCCAGCCTGCAGCGGCCGGTGCGGAACTTGGGTTCCCCTGAATGAGGTGGACGAGGTAACCTCGTCTGCCGAGCTGCCGGTCATCTCCGCGGCGGCCCTCAAACCGGCCTGACCCAGGACCGGGCAAACTCTCTGGCTTTTTTCCCCAGACCTGATGAAAACCCGGACCGGAACCGATTTGCCAGCCGAAACCCAGGCGGAGCCCCGCAAGAAGCGGGGTGTTCCCGAGGGGTTGTGGATTCGTTGCGAAGGGTGCGGAGCGACGATCTACAAGAAGACTGTCGACGAGCGGATGGGCATCTGCCCAGAGGCCGGCTGCCAGCATCACTTCTACATCCCCGCCCGCAGCCGCATCGAGCAATTGCTGGACCACGACAGTTTTGAGGAATGGTTCCCCAACCTGACTTCGCTTGATCCGCTGGGCTTCGCCGACCGCAAACCCTACCCAACCCGTGTGCGGGAAGAGCAGGCTAAGACGGGATTGAAAGACGCTTGTATTGTCGGACGGGGTTACTTGCGGGGACGTCCCCTGATCTGCGCCGTCACCGATTCAGCGTTCATCATGGGAAGCATGGGCTCGGTTGTGGGAGAGAAACTCACCCGCTCGATCGAAGAGGCCACCCGGCTGAAGCTGCCATTGGTCATCGTTTCGGGCTCGGGAGGAGGGGCCCGGATGCATGAGGGAATCCTTTCGCTGATGCAGATGGGCAAAGTCTGTGCGGCGCTGGCGCAGTACCACGAAGCTGGTGGGCTGTTCATCTCGATTTTGACCAACCCCACCATGGGCGGTGTGGCTGCCTCGTTTGCCTCCTTGGGCGACGTGGTCATAGCCGAGCCCCGGGCCTTGGTCGGCTTTGCCGGTCCACGCGTGGTGGCCGCAACCATCAAGGGAGAGTTGCCCGAGGGGTTCCAAACCAGCGAGTTTCTCCTGGCGCACGGGTTTGTCGACCGGATCGTTCCCCGTCCGGAATTGCGGACCGAGATTGCCCGCATCATTGATTACTGCGTACGATAAGACGTCAGGCGCGGGATCCGATGGTCCCCCGGCCAACCCGGGGAACAGGTGGCTGCCCCCGGTGAAGGCACCCCGCCCTGACGGTTTTGCCATGCCTGAAGGGGCTCGATGGGTGGCCTTCGCAGAGGTTCGATTGGGGAGCCGATACCATGGGATTGCTCGATAAACTGCTGGGGCGAAAACCGAAAGTCACCCCCACCGAGATCACCAAGCGGTTCGAGCTGATCTGCCGTGTCGGCCAGGGGAGCATGTCGCGATTTTTCAAGGCCCGCGACACCAAGACAGGGCGACTGGTGGGGCTGAAAATCCTCGACAGGGAGAAGACCCGCAAGTTCGAGGCCCGCTTCCCAGCCGAGTGGAACAAACCCTTGGAAGGGGAGATCGCCGTCTCTCTGGATCACCCCAACATTGTCAAAACCTATGAATGGGGAGAAACCACCGAAGGGGATCCCTTTCTGGTGATGGAGTATCTCGAGGGGGTCAACCTCAGCTTTCTGGTTGACGTGCAGAACGCGGTGATGCAGCAGCATCGCCTGAATTTCATGATTCAGTTGGGAGAGGGCCTGGCCTACATGCACTCCCGACAATTCATTCACCGCGACCTCTGTCCTCGCAACGTGGTGGTCACTGAGCCCGAGCTGGTTGTCAAGCTGATCGATTTTGGCCTGGTGGTTCCCAACACCCCGAATTTCCAGGCTCCCGGGAACCGCACGGGAACGGCGGCCTACATGGCCCCCGAATTGGTGCGCCGTCAACGAACCGATCCCCGCATCGACATCTACTCGTATGCGGTCACCTGCTATGAGATGTTCACCCGCCGCCACCCCTGGCCCGAAGCCAACAGTCTGGAGGCGGTGGTCCAACATCTGAACCAACCTCCGTTGGAGATCCAAACACTGGTCCCCCACATCGACCACCAGGTCGCCGCCGCCATCATGAAGGGGCTGGAACGGGATCCCGCCCAACGCTGGGCACGGGTGCCATTGATGGTCGACGAATTCCGGCAGGCGGCAGAGCGGCTGGGTTTACCGCGTCCCGGACACGCCCCGGCAGCCGAGCCGGAACCCCAGGCGATTCCCCGCCCCCAACCGATTGCCACCCGACCGATTGCCACCCGACCGATTGCCACCGAGGCAATCGCTTCCAAGGTGACTGCTTCCCCGGTCGATAGTTCGCCGGCCGCGGTTGAGATCACTTCAACCAAGTCGCCCCCTGTTGCGCGCCCCGCGACACCCGGTCCGGACCAGGCTCATTCCGATCAACCTCCACCGCAGCCGCGCTCGAAAATGAGTTCGGCAAAATCGGGAACGGCCAAACCACGGTTGGCTCCGGGAACTTCGCGGAAGCCATCCGATTGCGACGAAGATCTGATCCTCGATTTCCTCAATCAGCCCCAGGATCCACAACCTTAGGCACGTTCCGTGGATCGTCTCCCCGCCCATTCTGCTGATACCTGGTCCCACCTGCGTGCGATCAGCCCGGCCCGCATCGCCTTGGGACGCGCTGGTGGCAGCCTGCCCACACGGGCGCTGCTTGATTTCTCGCTGGCCCATTCACAGGCACGGGATGCCGTGCACTCCGCGTTTGACCCCGCCCGGCTCGTACAGGAACTCGCTTCACTGGGCTGCCCCACTCGGGTGTTGGCGTCGCGGGCAGGTGACCGCCGGACCTTCCTGACTCGGCCCGACTGGGGCCGCGAACTCTCATCCGAGAGTCGCGCCGCACTGATGGAGCTGGGTGCCGCAGACCGCTCCCCCAGAGACCTTGTGGTCATTGTCTCGGATGGCCTTTCGGCCCTGGCGGCACATCGCCAGGTCGTGCCCCTGCTGACCGTCCTCTGGCCGGCACTGCAGGAAGCGGGGTGGAAACTCGCCCCGGTGCTGGTGATTCCCCGATCCCGCGTGGCGCTGCAGGATGAGGTGGGAGAACTGTTGGGGGCCCAACTCGCCCTGACTTTACTGGGGGAACGCCCGGGACTGCTTGCTCCAGACAGCCTGGGGGCGTATTTCGTTCATCATCCACGGCGCGGGCGCACCGATGCCGACCGCAACTGCGTCTCCAACATCCATTCGGCCGGCCTTCCCCCCGCCGAGGCCGCCGCGGTGCTGTGCCGCCTGCTGCGGCGCTCCCGTGAAGAGCAATCCAGCGGAGTTCTGCTCAAGGACGACGCTCCCTCATCCAACGTCACCTCACAGCCCCGCTTGGACAATGACCACTGACAGCCCTCCCCCTGCCACCCTGGCCCTGCTGGAGGGGTTTCCCGTGCATGTCCGACTCCCCGTGCAATGGGGCGATCAGGACGCCTTCGGACATGTCAACAACACCGTCTACCTGCGCTGGTTCGAAACCGCCCGCATTGCCTACAGTGATCGGGCAGGACTGCTGCAGGTCGATCAGACCCAACGACTCGCCCCCATTTTAGCGGCCATTTCTTGCAACTACCGGCGGCAGATCCGTTATCCCGACACGGTCTGGATCGGTGCGCGGGTCTCGAAAGTTGGGCGGACCAGTCTCACCATGCAACACCGCGTGATTAGCGAGCGACAGGAACTGATCGCCGCCGAGGGAGACTGCGTCGTGGTCACGTTCGACTACCAGCAGCAACGGCCCGTACCGGTCCCCCAGGAACTGCGGCTGGCCCTGCAACGGTTGGAAGGACATGCGATCGAGAGTCTGCGCCCGACACCGGAGCCCCCCTCGCCATGACGACTCCCGCGGCGACCATCGCACCTGACTCACGCGACTCTCCCTCGGTGCCAGGGCGCAATCTCACCTCCCAGCTCGCATTGACCGAACCAACCGGGGGTGCCATCGATCTGGGCGGACGAAAATTGGCGTCCCGCTATTTCCTGGCCCCGCTCGCAGGTTACACCCATCTGGCCTTTCGGCGAGTCATCCGCGAGTTGGGGGGGGTGGGCCTGTGCACCACAGATCTCGTGCAGGCCTCGCATCTGGTCTCTGGCACTCGCTGGGCCCGCGAGCTGGTGCAGACCCATACCACCGACAACCCACTCACCGTCCAGATCTATGGTGGCGAAGTGCGGCACATGGTGTCCGCCGCCCGCTGGCTGGAAGACCACGGCTATCAGGCCATCGACATCAATATGGGGTGCCCCATGGCCAAGATGACCGGCTCGGGTGGGGGAGCTCGATTGATGTGCAATGGCGATGGTGCGTGCCGGTTGGTGGGAGAGGTGGTCCGCTCGGTTCGGATTCCAGTGTCGGTCAAGATGCGTCTGGGCTGGGATCGCAGCCGGCTGACCGCCCCCTTGTTGGCCGAGGAATTTGAACAACTGGGAGTCTGTGCGATCACCATCCACGGCCGGACCCGGCAACAGGGGTTCACAGGAGACGTTTCGTTGGAGGGGATCCGTGCGGTGGTCGAGGCGGTGAAGAGCATTCCCGTCGTGGGCAACGGCGATGTGCGCACGGTGGAGGATGCGCTGCGGATGCGTCGGGAGACCGGGTGTGCCGCGGTCGCGATCGGCCGCGGGGCCCTGATGGATCCCTGGATCTTCCGCCGGATTGTGCTGGCCGAGGCCGGCGACACCCAAGCCGCTGCGTTCACACCCACCCCCTCTGAGCAGGTTGATTTTTTACGCCGGCATTTCGAATTGATGGTTGAGCAACACGGCGAGTTTCTGAGTTGCCGCAACTTCCGCAAGTTCGCGGCGTGGTATGGGGCCCGGCTGGGAATTCCGGAAGATCTGGAAGACCGGCTGAGACGGTTCGAAAGTGTTTTGGAATTCGCCGAGATTGCCGACGAGATCGAAGGACGCCATGGGACCCGAGTCGAGCCACTCCCCACGGCACTCATCCGGACCCCCAACGGCCCGGTCGAATACTGGTAGCAGCGCGGCCGGGGATCGAACGCACGGGATCGAACGCACGGGATCAGACGCAGCGGATGAGAGACGGTGGATGGCGGTGGTCCCCCGCGCCCCGTCAGGGGGTCATCACTCGACCTCCACAGACCACAAGCGTCTGCCCGGTCATGAATTCGGAATCGTCCGTCATCAGAAACCGTACCACCCGGGCCACATCGACGGGCTGACCAATCCGTTGCAGCGGAGTGGCGGAGACAATTTTGTCGACCGCCTCGGCCGAGACCCCTTCGATGATTTCGGTCTCGATGAGTCCGGGAGCGACGCCATTGACGCGGATGTTGTGTCCCGCGAATGCGGCGGCCGTGCTGCGGGTCAGCCCCATCATACCGGCCTTGCTGGCCGCGTAGGCAATCGAAAGGGGACGGGGCTGCAGGGCCGAAATGGAGGTCACGTTGACAATGCGGCCAAATCGTCGCGCGAGCATTCCCTCCTTGACGGCCCAAGTCACGAGGAAGCTGCCGGTCAGGTTCACATTCAGCGTGCGCTGCCACATCTCGAGGGTCAGTTCACCATGGGGAACATAGTCGAATACCCCCGCGTTGTTCACCAGCAATTCAATCGGTCCGAGGGTCTGCTCCACCATGCGGACCATGTGGTCCACCTCCGAGGGCTGGGAGACATCGGCCTGGATGGGGAAGGCGCGTCGGCCCAGCCGCTCGACCGCCTCGACCGTTTCCCGGGCGGCCGAGACATTCGAGTGAAAGTTGATGGCGACGTCGGCACCAGCCTGGGCCAATTCCTCGGCACAGGCCCTGCCAATCCCCCGCGAACCGCCTGTCACGAGGGCGATGCGCCCCGACAATGGTGCTTGGTTGATCACGGGCTGATTCCTTGGAACAAAGTGGAAACGGACTGGCAGCGAACCAATCCCGGATTGGGGTCTGCACTGGCCGCATGGTAAGGAGTTTGGAGGGGGCCGCCAAACCGGGAGGTAGGGAGGGAACAGGACCACCGCGCGGACCATGGAGACAGACCCCCGAAGACGAGGAAAATTCCGATCAGGAAATCAAGGCAAACCGTGGCGGAATCGGGGGACTTCCCGTTGCGGATTTCCCAGGCGCGACAGTCGACGATTCACTCCGCGACCGATACCATCGACGTGTGCGCGAGCAGATTGATCAACCCACTTCCAATCCCGACACCACCACCTGCGAAAGCACCTCGCAGGTTGGCTTGGATGACTGCGCCGCTGCTCCTCGGTCTGCCCAAGTCTGGCTGTTTCCCGGCTTGGGTTGCCGATATGTCGGGATGGGGTCCGAGTTCCTGGGAAAGGAACCGGTGGCTGACGAACTGGTGCGGCAGGCTTCCGACCTGTTGGGGTACAGCGTGCAGGCTGTTTGCCTGGAGGGCTCTGGACGCAAGGTTGTGCCGCCCCGCCAGGAATCGGAAGTCATCTACGTGATCTCCTGTGCCGCAGCCGCGCTGCTGCAGTCGCGTGGGTGGCAACCATCGGCCGTGTTGGGCCATAGCCTTGGTTCCTGGGCGGCAGTGGCCACCAGTGGCGTGCTCGACTTCACAACGGGCCTGCGGTTACTGAGCCTCACGGAGCAGCGGATCCACGATTGGGTTGAGAGCCGTGATCATGCCATGGGGGTGATCTTGGGGTTGGAGGCGTCGCTGGTGGCCGAGTTGGTGGCTGCCGAACGCGATGTCTGGGTGGTCAACTGGAACTCTCCCCGTCAGCAGGTCATCTCGGGAATGGCCCCCGCGGTTGAACGGGTGCTGACCGAGGCACTTTCGAGGCAGGCGAAACAGGCGCGGGTGCTGGTCCGTTCACGGGCGATGCACACTCCGTTCCTGGAACCGGTGGCCCAGGCACTGCGGAACGATCTGGCCCAACTCCCCCTGCGGGGTCCCCAAGTCCCAGTCATCGACACCCGCACTGGCAACGAGTTGCGAAGCGAATTCGAGGTCGCCGAGTTTCTCGCCGATTGCCTCACCGCACCGGTGCACTGGGGAACAACCGTGCTGTCCCGCGCGCAGCGGGGTGGCACTGGCTTCATCGATGTGGGTCCGGGAAACGTGCTGGCTGGAATGCTCCCGTTTATCGACAACCAGGCGGCCGTGATGACCACGGCCCAAATCCTCGAAGAAAAGGGGGCGACATGAAGTCAGCACCGACTTGGCTGATGTCTGGAAATCAGGCCATTGCGCGAGGGGCTTACGAAGCGGGGGTCACCGTGGCCACCAGCTATCCAGGAACCCCCTGTACCGAGATTCTCGAGGCGATTGCCCGGCATCCGGGAATTGAGGCATTGTGGTCCACCAACGAGAAAGTCGCCTTTGAGGTGGCCCTGGGGGCCTCGTTCGCGGGTGCCCGCGCGATGGTTTCGATGAAACACGTCGGCCTGAACGTCGCCGCCGATCCGCTGTTCTCATCGGTCTACACCGGCGTGAATGGCGGTCTGGTGGTGGTCGTGGGGGATGACCCTTCGGCAGCCAGTTCCCAGAACGAGCAAGACAGCCGCCACTATGCGCGGGCGGCCAAGCTGCCCATGCTGGAGCCGTCAGACAGCCAGGAGGCCCGCGATCTGGTGCTGGCCGGGTTCGAACTCAGCGAGCGGTTCGACACCCCTGTGCTCCTCCGCCTGACCACCCGGATCTGTCACTCCAAGACTCTGGTCCGAGTGGGCGATCCCCCCGAGCATCGAACCCCCTCGGGATTCATTCGCGATTTCGACAAATATGTCCTGCTGCCCCGCCAGGCAATCCTGAGGCATCGGGCGCTCGAAGCCCGCATCGAAGCACTCGCCCAGTTTGCCGAAACGGCGGACTGGAACCGCGTCGAATGGCGCGACCTGCGGGTGGGGATCATCACCTCGGGACTGGCGTATCAGTACGTGCGTGAGGCGTTCCCCCACCTGTCTGTCCTGAAACTCGGGCAGACCTGGCCTCTGCCCGCCGAGAAGATCCGCGAGTTCGCGGCCCAGGTGGACGACGTCTGGGTGATCGAGGAACTTGACCCGTTTCTGGAAGAGCAGGTCAAGGCGTTGGGCATTCCGGTCGCGAGCGATGGTTGGATTCCCCGCGTGGGAGAACTGACTCCCGAACGCATCCTGCAATCGGTCGAACAGCGTGCTCCCCAACCAATGCAATTGGGAGACCCCTCGATTCCGGGGCGGGCCCCCCGAATCTGTGCGGGCTGCCAGTACCTGGGGGTTTACACCGCCATCAGTCGGATCGGCGTTCGGGTCGCTGGAGATATCGGCTGCTACACCTTGGGTGCCCTCGAACCTTGGAACGCCATCGACAGTGTGGTGTGCATGGGTGCCGGCATTGGCACCGCCCTGGGCATGGAAAAGGCCCTCGGGGATCGGGTGCGCGGCCAACTGCTGGCCGTAATTGGCGACTCGACCCTGCTGCACTCGGGACTGGGCCCTCTGCTGGATCTGGTCCACAACCAGGGGCACACCACTGTGCTGGTGATGGACAATTCGACAACCGCGATGACCGGTTTGCAGGGAAATCCCGCCAATGGCCAGACCGCCCTCGGCCAGAAGGGGCCAGGTGTCGATCTCGAAAAGCTGATCGCGGCGCTCGGCATTGAGTGGATCCGGGTGATCAACCCCTACGATCTCGCCGAGAGCGAGGCAGTCTTGCGGGAGGC
>JBKCTR010000708.1:0-3900 GCA_046318755.1 Planctomycetaceae bacterium | reverse complement strand
ATCCTCCGCCAAGACCTTCGCCAATACCTTGCGGAACATGCCGAACTTCGGCTTGGCGAACTCCAGCTTGTACATGTCGCTATAGTAGCCGATCTGCTTGGTCTGGGGGACCGCCTGCAGACGGGCCCGCAGATCGGGTTCGATGTAGGCCGGAATGTTCGAGTACCACCAATGGCTGCTGGTCACCACGTTGGGGAAGATCCAGGCGTAACTGACCAATTCCTGGTTCAGCCCGTGGGCCAGCACCGAGATGGGAAAAGTGACCTGCGGAAAGGCGTTGAAGAGTTCGCCGTATTGCAGCAGCGAGCACCGGCTATCAAACAAATCCTGTCCCTGGTACACCCCGGCCGGATACACCCGGCGATTGACGCCAATCATCAGGTCAAACGGCAGCCTGGCCTGGGCGCACTCCTGGGCGAGACACCAGAACACAAACTTCGACAACACCCCCTGTTCGGCAGTGGAGAGCGCCCGCCCATGCCGAACCGCCCCCAGCAGTGGCTCGACCACCGCGTCGGCCACCGGGCTGGGTGTAAATCCGGGTGGCAGCGAGATGGCGCAGGCCCGCGCCCCGTGTGCCAGAAAATGGCGGAAGAGTTCTGCCAACCCCCGCCGCAACGAGGTGACCTCCCACGCTTCCTCCCCCGTCGCCTTCTGGAATCGCTCGCGTGTTTCCGGTTGCCACAGGCGAAAGACCAGATCATCGGTCCGCAGACAGGGGATGTAAAACGCGGTGTCGAAACCGGTCAGGGGGTCGTCAAAGTCGTTGGTCAGGAAGACCCCGCTCAGTCGGCTGCGCTGCAGCACCTCCCGCTCCCATCCCGGGGCAGACAACACCGCCAGGCTCTGGTCGTAGAGCCGCTCCCAGTTCGTTTCGGTGATTCGGTCGTCCTGAAAGCCGAAGAAGTCGCGGCAGATCTCCCGCAGCCACGAGTACTGGACCGTGTTCTCGATCGCCGCCAGCCCCGGCACGATGCGCCCGACCTTCTCGCGGGGCGAGAGTCCCGGTTCTTCAATCCGTTCCCGGGGAATTCCCGCCGCGTGGGCCAACTCGGTGTAGTAGTGGTATCCGAGGATGTCGGCCAGTGTCTGCGAGGGGGCGCTGTGGGGATTGATATGGGTGTGCGGATCGACCAGCCACATCGTGTCGAGTTCCGCCTGCAAGCGCTGGACAAGGGATTGGGTCATGGGGGACACCGCATTGGTCTCAAGAAACAGGAATCGGATCGGGCGGGAGTTCCGAGATCACATGGTCTTCGGTTCGGACTGGAGGCCGCTGGTTCGGCCGTCGCCCGAAGAAGCTTCCGGTGGCAGTCGATGACCCATTTTGTCGCGCTTGGTCGCCATATACTCGGCCCGTTCCGGCTCGGCCGGCGCGATGATGGGAATCTGTTCGACGACGGTCAGGTTCACTCCCGAGTAGACAAACGCGTTGGTTTTCTTGGGGTTGTTCGTCAGCAACCGGATCCGTGAGAGCCCCAGGTCCTTCAGAATCTGCAGTCCCACCATGTAGTCCCGCATGTCGGCCTTGAACCCCAGCTTGTGGTTCGCCTCAACCGTGTCGAACCCCTGGTCCTGCAGCACATACGCCTTCAGTTTGGGAATGAGCCCAATTCCTCGTCCCTCCTGCGGCAGGTACACCAGGGCCCCCGCCCCCTCCCGCGAGATCATCGAGAGGGCCAGATGCAGTTGGTCGCCGCAGTCACACCGCAGCGAGGCCAGCAGATCCCCCGTGAAGCACGACGAATGCATGCGCACCAGCGGAGCCGGATGCGCGGCGAGGTCTCCCAGCACAATCGCCAGCGGGACCTGTTCCTCATGCTCGACCCGGTAGGCGATCACCTTGAGATCCCCATACTTCGACGGCAGACGGGTCTCGACCTCCCGGCGGATCAGCCGTTCGCTCAGCCGGCGGTGGCGGATCAGTTCTTCAATCGTGATGATCGGCAACGCGTATTCCTGGGCCAACGCCATCAGGTCGGCGTCGTTCGCCATCCGGGTCCCTTGACGACTGAGGATCTCGATCAAGACCCCGACCGGCTGCATCCCCGCCATCTTCAGCAGGTCAATCGTCGCTTCGGTGTGACCGGCGCGCCGCAAGACGCCACCGGGCTTGGCCGCGAGGGGCGGAATGTGCCCGGGCCGCAGAAATTCCGACGGCTGCGCCTTCGGATCAGCCAGCCGCCGCAGGGTGAGCGCCCGGTTTTCGAGGCTCACCCCCGTCCCCGCGTCTTTGTGATCCACCGGTATCAAAAAGGCGGTTCCCAGGTGGGCCGTGTTTTGATCCGCCGGCACCATCGCCGAGAGCTGCAGCCTGTCGGCCACCTCTTGCGAAACCGGCGCGCACAATAGTCCCCGTCCAATCTCCAGCAGGAAGTTCACCGTTTCCGGAGTGATGGTCTCCGCGGCGCAGACGAAATCTCCCTCGTTTTCGCGGTCGGCATCATCGACCACAATCACGACTCGACCCTGCCTCAGGGCCTGCAACACCTCTTCGATCGGACTCGACGTCAACGCCATGCCGGGGCTGTCTTTCTGCGGTTTCCGGACCAGAATACACACCCAAATTGTACCCGTCCGGACGAGTTCGGGCGAATCCGTGGGCGTGCGGTCGGGGAGAATTGCTCCCGGCCCGGAGGGAATCGGAGAAACGAATTGCCCCCTGGGTGTGGGACGGGTAGCATCAGAGTCTCTGGCCGTCGTTCAACTTTTCCGGTTGTTCCGGCTGGCCGGTCCCCCCGGTGTCGCTCAGTTTCTCTCCCCAGGAGCGTCTTTCCATGCCTCGCCCCTCGCTCTCTTCCGGTTTGGGCGGTCTCGACCGCCGTGGTTTCCTGCAGTCGGCCTCGGCGGCCGCCTTGGCCAGCCTCGCCACTCCCGTGCTGCCCCGGGCCTGGGCCGCCCCCACGCTGGACGCCCCAGCCGAGCAGGCTGTCGTCCGCCTGTTCCAGTCGCTCAGTGAGGCCCAGAAGAAAGAGATCGCCCTGCCGTTCGAGCACGAACTGCGGCAGAAGATCAACGCCAACTGGCACGTCACCAAGCCCCGCTTGGGCGAAGACTTCTACTCGGCGGCCCAGCGGCAGACGGTCGAAGAGATCGTGCGAAATGTGCTCAGTCCCGAGGGGTTCGAGAAGATCCAGAAGCAGACCGAGTTTGACGATGGCGGCCTCGAGGGGTACAGCATCGCCTTCTTCGGCACCCCAGGCAGCGGCAAGTTCGAGTGGGAGCTGACCGGTCGGCACCTCACACTGCGTGCCGATGGCAACACCGTCGACAAGGCGGCCTTCGGTGGACCGCTCATCTACGGCCACGGCGAAGAAAGCCCCCGCAAGAACCTGTTCAACGACCAGACGGTTGCGGTCAACAAGCTCTTCCGGGCTCTGGACGCCAAGCAGGCCGAGCGGGCTCTGGTGGCCAAGGCTCCGTCGGAGGCGGCGGTCCCCCTGCAGGGAAAAGAGGGGCGGTTCCCCGGTGTGCCGGTCGCCGAGTTGAGCGGTGACCAGCAGGCCCTGGTCGAGAAGACCCTGCGGCACCTGCTGTCTCCGTATCGCATGGCCGACGTCGACGAGGTCTTCCAGGTCCTCCAGGCGAATGGCGGCCTGAAGAGCCTGAACCTCGCCTGGTACCAGGAAGGGGACCTGCTGGAAGACAAGGAATGGGACATCTGGCGCGTCGAAGGGCCGGGCTTCGTCTGGCACTTCCGTGGTGCGCCCCACGTGCACGCCTACATCAACATCGCCGCTCTCGCGTAAGCGACGGACGGCAGACCGACACAGACTGACGGCCAGCGGAAATGTTCCGCTGGCCGCTGGTTTTTTTGACGGGCGCTGTCGAGCGCTCAGTCCGTCTGGTGTGGCGGCCGACGGGCCCTCAGCTCACCAGCCGGCGAAACGTCTCCTGCTG
>JBKCTR010000707.1:0-3210 GCA_046318755.1 Planctomycetaceae bacterium | reverse complement strand
CGCCAGGTAAGCCGTTCGTGATCGAGTCCCAACAGATGCAGGATGGTCGCCTGCAGATCATAGAGGTGCACCGCCCCCTCGATGGGCCGATAGCCCCAGTCGTCGGTCCGGCCATGCATCAGCCCCGCCTTGACCCCCGCTCCGGCCAGCCAGGCGCAGTAACTTTCGGGCTGATGCTCGCGGCCATGGGTCTCGATGGGGGACGTCCCCGACAGGTCCTGGCTCCAGGGGGTGCGGCCGAACTCACCCGACCAGACCACCAGGGTCTCGTCGAGCAGCCCCCGGGTCCGCAAGTCCTGCAGCAGGCCGGCGATGGGCTGGTCGACCCCGGCACACGTCTTGGGCAACGCCCCCCGGATGTCTCCATGATGATCCCACCCCCCCATCGTCACCTGCACGAAGCGCACGCCCGCCTCGCTCAGACGCCGGGCCAGCAGGCAGGCCCGGCCATTGCGATCGGACGGCAGCCCCGACCCAATCCCATAGCGGGCCAGTGTCGCCTCGGTCTCCTGCGACAGGTCGACCAGGCCCGGGGTTTCCTTCTGCATCCGAAAGGCCAGTTCGAATGACTCGATCATTCCTTCCAACTGCGGATCATCCCCGGCACGGCGTTTCGCCCGCTGGTTCAATTGCCGCAGAAAGCCCAAACGCTGTTCCTGCACCCGGGGGGGCGTCTGCGGATCGCGCAGGTTGCGGATCGGGGCGTCTTCAGCCCGAGTGGGGACCGTCAGAGGAGTCCCCTGGTGCAGGGCCGGCAGAAACCCCGCACCGTAGGTCCGCACGTCACTCTCGGGATGGATGGTGATGAACCCCGGCAGATTGTGGTTCTCGGTCCCCAGCCCGTAACTCAGCCAGGCCCCCATCGACGGCCGCACATCGATCGACGTTCCGGTGTGCAACTGCAGTGAGGCCGGGGCGTGCGCCTCGTTGTCGGTCTCCATGGCCTTCAGCAGGCACAGCTCATCGGCCACCTGGGCAAGGTGCGGCAGCAGGTCCGAGATGGTCACGCCCGAGGCTCCCCGGGGGGTCGCCTGCCACTTCGAACCGAGTGCCAGATAGCGGTCCACCCCTACCGTCACCTCGCGACCATCGATCGGGGGACTGATGCGGGTTCCGTGCTTCTGGTCAATCAGAGGCTTGGGATCGAACAGATCGATCTGCGAGGGCCCCCCCGACATGTAGAGAAAGATCACCCGCTGCGCCCGGGGGGTGTCGTGGGGAGCGCCCGCTGGCAGCGGAGAATCGGCCAACGACCTGTGGGCCAGCAGCCCCTGCAGGGCCAATCCCCCAAACCCACAGGCGGTCGTCCGCAACAGGGCGCGTCGCGACAGCTCCAACATGCGAAGGTCTCTGGGAGTCGGGATTTGGGGGGACGAACAATCGGGACGGGAAACGGGAACGACAGCCGGGAACGCCGCCGCTCAAAACACCATCAGAAACTCGTTCGACGCCAGCAGGGCATGGCAGAGTTCCGACCAACTGCGAAGCTCCAACTCGGAGGGGGACAGGTCGGTTCCCCCCGCCAACTCCGGACGCAGTTGTTCCAGAAACTGCCGGGCCCCGGCCTGTTCTTCTTCGGTCACCTCGCGTCCCAGGGCCAGTCGCCACAGGTGCGGCAGGCGATTCCCTTCACTCCCCGCCTCCTGCAGCACCCGCCCCGCCAACTCCCGCGCCCGGTTTTTCAACAGCGGGCCATTCATCAGAAACAGCGCCTGGGTGGGGACGGTGGTGATCGACCGGCGGCCGGCGAACTCTCCAGGCTGGGTGAAATCGAACACATTCCGCACCTCGGCCGGTCCCACCTGTGGTCCCGACCGAATGATCGGCAGGTACACCGTCCGCACGTACTCCTGCTCGGGACGGAATTTCCCCAGGTTGAAATGCGGCGGGTTGACCTCCCCCCGACGAGTCCCCCCGGTGTTCTCCGGGTATTCCAGTGGCAACCCCGGTCCACCCGTCGAGGACTGCAGACGACCGGCCACGGCCAGCAGGCCATCGCGCAGCGCCTCGGCATCGAGACGCCGTCGCGGCATTCGCCACAGCCAGCGATTCTCGGGATCGCGCGCCTCGAACTCGGCATTCGGCAGACTGGCCTGTCGATAGGTCTGCGAGAGGACCAGCTCCCGCAGCAATCGCTTCTGCGACCAGCCCAGGTCCTGATAGCGCAGGGCCAACCAATCGAGCAACTCGGGATGCGTGGGCTGCTCCCCCCGCACCCCGAAGTAATCGACCGAGCGGACCAACCCCTCGCCAAACAGTTTCTGCCAGATCCGATTGACCGCCACCCGGGCCGTCAGCGGATGCCGGGGATGCGTGATCCACCGGGCCAGCTCGACCCGGCCACTCTGATAGGTCGGAATGGCTGCGGAATCATCCGTTCGCAGCACCCGGGGAAAACCACGGGGCACCTCGGGACCAAACGCGTGGGCATTGCCCCGGATGGTCAGCCGCATGTCGCGCAACACCGGCTCTTCCTCGACGGCCAACGCCCGGGGAGGCTTCGCCCGGAAAAACTCGGCATGCACCAACTGGTTGTCGAGTCGCCGAATCTGGGGTTCGAGCTGCTGCCGCTGCTGGTCGAGTTGGGTGCGCATCTCGTCCGCCAACGGGGGCTGCTGGGCCAGCCGGGCCTCGAGCTCTTGCCGGCGGCCACGCAGCGCCTGCAACTCGCTGCGCCACTGGTCGATCTGTCGTGTCTGCACCTCCCGCAGGGCCTCCCGCTCCGCCCGGGCGGCGGGGGTCTCGGGCAACTCCCGCTCGACGGGGAAGCTCCAGACCCCCCAGACTGCCCGCTCCACCGATCGGGTTGAGAAGAGAATGCCCGCCAGTGCGTAGTAGTCGTGTTGCGACACCGGATCGAACTTGTGGTCGTGACAGCGGGCACAGCCGAGGGTCAGACCCAGCATCGCCCGGCCGATCTTGTCGACCTGCTGGTCGACCGTGTCAATCCGCAGCTTGGCCTTGTCAGCCTCGACGATGCTCAGATCCCCCAACACCAGAAAGCCGGTCGCCACCAGTTGCTCCGCCCGCTCGATTTCTGTACGTGCTGGCAGCAGATCACCTGCAATCTGCTCGGTCAGAAATCGGTCCCAGGGCTTGTCGGCATTCAGGCTGCGGATGACATAGTCGCGATAGCGCCAGGCATTCTCGGCAAACACATTGTTCGACGTTCCAATCTGGTCGGCATACCCCACCAGATCGAGCCAGTGC
>JBKCTR010000706.1:0-2297 GCA_046318755.1 Planctomycetaceae bacterium | reverse complement strand
AGTGCCTGGTGGGGGCTGAGGATCCTTCCTGAGAGCCGGTCTGAACGTGAACGCCACGGATCAACTGCAGCAGATGCTCGACTGGTTTCCCGGGGGAGATTCACGTCGATCGAAATTCCTCCCGAATGGATCGAGAAACTGGAGCTGCCGGAGGGAATGGAATGAGTACCGAGACAGTGCCCGACCTGCAGGTCGAACATCTTTCCAAGCGGTACCGGGGAGGGGCCGGAGAGGTCTCCGTGCTGGCCGACGTGAACCTCACGCTGCGGCGGGGAGACGCCCTCGCGATCATGGGCCCGTCGGGCTCGGGCAAAAGCACGCTGCTGTACATTCTGGGGACGCTCGACACCCCCTCGGGGGGAAGCGTGAAAGTCGAGGGACGCAATCCCTTCGAACTCCCCGCCGAGACTCTGGCGGCGTTCCGCAACCGCTGCATCGGGTTTGTCTTCCAGGATCACTGCCTGTTGCCGCAGTGCACAGTGCTGGAGAACGTCTTGGTCCCCACGCTGGCCGCCGACTCCGCCGACCCGCAAGCCGAGTCCCGCGCCCGCGAGCTGCTGCGGCGGGTGGGGCTGGCCGAGCGGATCACCCACTTTCCCGCGGAACTCTCGGGGGGGGAACGGCAACGGGTGTCGATCTGCCGGGCCCTCATCAACCAGCCCCGGCTGCTGTTGGCTGACGAGCCGACGGGCAATCTCGACCGCACCACCGCCCACACCATCGGCACCCTGCTGCTGGAGGTCTGCCGCGAGTTGGAGACCGTGTTGATCACCGTCACGCACAGTCCCGAACTGGCCGCCCGGTTCCCCCGCCGGGTGGAATTGGTAGAAGGCCGGCTGGAGAATCGCTGATGTCTCCCGGTGCCTATTTGCGGCGAACGCTGGTCCATCACTGGCGGACGAACCTGGCGGTGCTGCTGGGAGTCGCGGCGGGGACCGCCGTGCTGACCGGGGCTCTGCTGGTGGGAGACTCCGTCAGGGGGAGCCTGCGGCAGATGACCCTCGATCGGCTGGGGAAGGTCGACCACGTGCTGTCGGGCCCGCGGTTTGTGCGCGAGCAACTCGCCGCCGACATCGAGGCCCTGCCCCGCTTCCGCGAACGGTTCGACACCCTGGCCCCCGCCATCATTCTGACGGCCACCGTGCAGAAAACCTCCTCGGCAGCGGACGCGGCCAGCGGGATGGGAGCGCGGGCCGGGGGCGTTCAGTTGTATGGACTGACCGCCCCTGGCTGGGGCTTGATCGATCCCAGCCAACCGGCCCCCGATGGCGACCAACTGACCCTCAACGACCGGCTGGCCCGGCAATTGGGGATCGCGGTGGGGGACCAGGTGACGGTGCAGATTGAACTTCCCAGCGACATTCCCCGCGACACACTGCTGGGGAAGAAAGATGGCAACTTCGTGGAATGGCAGGCCCGGGTGGGGGGAATTCTGCCGGCCGAGAGTGGTCCCGGACGGTTTGGCCTGCTTCCCAACCAGCAATTGCCGCTGAACGCGTTCGCCGCGCTGGCTCCCTTGCAGGAGCAATTGGGGCTGGCGGCGCGCGAGCCGACCCGCCGCGATCCCACGCGGAAAGAGGCCCGCGTCAACGCCCTGCTGGTGTCTGAGAAAGCCGCCCGGCCCGCACCCGACACGCCCGAGGCCGGGACCGACCTCAACCGCCTGTTGGCCCAGGCTCTGCAGCCAGCCGATCTGAACCTGCGCGTCGTCTCCCAACCGAAACAGGGCTACCTGTCGGTCGAGAGCGAACGGATGATTCTCGACCGTCAGGCGGTACTGGCGGTCGAACGGGCGGCCCGCGAGACGTCGGCCGAACTCTCGCCAGTGCTGGTCTACATCGCCAACCGCCTGCGAAAAGCCCCCGCGCAGGCCGACGCGCCAGAAGAACCCAACGAGAAACTCAGCCGGTATTCGGTGGTGGCCGGTGTCGAACCCCGGGTGTTCAACCCGGGCGAACCCGCCCCCTTTGGTCCGTATGTGCTCGCGGGAAACCCTGGCAGCAATCCCCTGCTCAAGCCTCCCGCGGGTCAGCCCGAGGGACGCGGCGTGCTGATCAACGACTGGCTGGCGCAAGACCTGCAAGTGCAGCCGGGCGATGCGATCGAACTGACCTGGCACAAGGTCGGCTCGCATGGCGAACTCCCCGAAGAGGTGGCGACGTTTGTCGTACGGGGCATTCTCCCGCTCGATGGGACGCTGGCGTCCGACCGGGGGCTGGTCCCCGAGGTGCCCGGCATCACCAATGTGCAGAGCTTCGAAGAATGGGATGCCCCCTTCCCCATGAAGAAGGTCACTC
>JBKCTR010000705.1:0-5166 GCA_046318755.1 Planctomycetaceae bacterium | reverse complement strand
GCTCGGGCTCCCCCCGTGCCAAGACGGGGCTGGCGTGCTGTTCCCAGGATTCGCAGTGCTGCTCTTCGGGCGGATCTTGCTGCACGGGTGAGGCGGCCTGCTGCCAGGCGGGAACCTGCAGCACCACCGGCTGCACTGAAGAGTGCTGCTCTTCCGAATGCTGCGGCAAGGATTGCTGTGCCAACGGCTGCTGTGCGGGCAAGTCGGCCAAGTCGGCCAGTTGCTGCCAGGAGAAGTCGGCCTGCTCGGCCAGCGGTGCTGCCAGTTGCCCCCATGCCGACAAGGCGTGCAGTGAGGACAAGGCCTGTGACGAAGGCGAAAAGTGCCCGCACGCCGGGGAATAACGGAGGGATGCCCCCCCCTGCCCCGCACCGGGTGGCGTGATTCGCCTCCCGGCACGGGTGTTCCGATCTGACCGGGGAGTCGAGAGGCGGTTTCTCTGGGCTCCCCGGTGTTTTTTTGGTCCAGCCAGCCCCAGATAACTGGCCGGTTACCGCGGAATCTGGCGACGAAAGCCGGGACCGCGACACCAACCCCCCCGCCGGCGGGTAAATTCTGCGGAAGACAGGCCGTTGCCTGCTTTGCGATTTCCTTCGGACCCCAGAGAACCGCCACGATGGCTCGTTTGCTTTCCCGCACGAAGGCGTCTGCCTTAACATTCGTCCACTTTTGCCTGGCCGGGTGGGTGCTGTCCTCGCCGCTGTTGGAGTCGCGGGCGTCGGCCCAAGTCGATCCGCAGGCCCCCCTGCTGATTGTGAACGTCGCCAGTTTCGAGCGTCTGCTGGGGCAGGTGGCGACGACGTTTGAGGCGGCCGGACGTCCCGAACTGGCGGAATCGCTCGGGGGACAACTCGCCCGGGTCAATGATCTGAAGGGGTTGAACCGCAACCAGTCGATGGGGGTGATGCTCTACCTGACCGGGTTCAGCCCGACGACGGTGGCGTATGTTCCCGTGAAGAATATCGACGACCTGATGAAGACCGCCGAGCTGGGGCCCGTGTCAACCACCAAGGTGGGAGAGGACCGGTACGAGGTCAAGGCCCGACAACAGACCCTGTATGTGAAAATGCAGGGGAACTACGCGTTTGTCTCGAACGACTCGTCGGCGGTCAACCTGGAGTATCCCGACCCGGCCGCGACCGCCAAGCGGTTCTCGGCCTCGTACGATCTCTCGGCGGCGATCAGTCTGAAGAGTCTCGAACCGGCCACCCGCCAACTGTTCTACAACATCTTCAAGGCCCAGGCCGAGAATGGCCTGCAACGCCGCGACAACGAACCCGAGTCGGCCTGGGAGATGCGCAAGGCCGAGGGGGAACGGACGCTGGCGGTCATGGAGATTCTGCTGAACCAGGGGAATGAGATTCTGGTCGGTTGGACGATGTCTCCGGTGGAGAAAGCAGCCGCCCTGGAGGTGGTGATTACAGCGTCGCAGGGGAGCGAGTATGCGGCGTACTTCGCCGAGATCCAGGGGGCCCGCAGCCGGTTCACCAATCTGCTGAACACCTCGAACCCCATGTCGCTCTCGCTGTCTTGGAAGCTTGACAAGCCGAGCCGCAAGTCGATGCGCACCATGCTGGGAGTGGCCCAGAAAGAAATGTTCAAGCGAATGGCGACCGACGATGCCAATGTCGAGGACGAAAATCACCCGATTCGGCAGCTCTTCTCGGTGCTCGACGGGACGGTTGCGGAAGGGCATGCCGATCTCTTCGCCCAGATGGTGGGGACCGCCCCCGGCCCGTTCAGCCTGGTGGGAGGGATGAAAATGGAGGATACGGGGACGTTGTCGAATGCTCTGATGGATGTGCTGGGCCGGCTCAAGGGTCGTCCGGGTATTGCCGACGTGCGGCTGAACAGTTCGACCCACAAGGGAGTGGATATTCACCGGATTGAACCGGCGGGCCAGGGAGAGGGGAGGGAGCGGCTGTTTGGCGGCCCCCCGTCGATCTACCTGGCGGTCGATCAGTCGGTGCTGTGGTTTGCCATGGGGGCCGACAAGGCCCCGGGCGATCTGAAGCGGGCGATGGACAAGGCGGCCGAACCACGGAGCGAAACCGCCGCGGCGGTGCCGATGCAGATGGTGATGAACTTCGCCAGCTTCAGCGAGATGTTCGATCCGCAGCAGCAATCGGAAGGATTTGCCGGGCGGGCCCGGCGGGCGTTTGGCAAGGGGGGCGACGCCCTCCGGATGGAAGTCTTGCCGGTGACCGACGGCATGCGGTTCCGGATTCAGTTCGACGAAGCGTTTCTGCGGCTGGCGGGGACGGAGGCGGCCCGACGGATGGACCGTGGCAATTGAGGGTGTGACCGGGAGTGCCCGCGGGAACTGCAACCGCGGGCGGCTCTCTGGTCCCCACGTTCGCGTCCTGAGAAACTGGGGAGTCGGCTGAGGGTTCACCAACCGGCACCTGGCGACTGGCGACCTTTCACTGATGACTTCCCCGCTCCCGCTCATGTCAGGCGATGCTGAGTTGAATGCGGCAATCATTTCGCGGCCGGGTCGCTACGACCTCTTCCTGTGGGATTTCGATGGAACCTTGGCCCATTCCTGGCCCCAGGGGCTGAAGGTCTTCAACGAAATCGCCGCCCGGAGAGGCTTCACGCCGATCACCGACCCGCAGTCGCTGAGAAAAATGCGGCCCCGCGATTTCTTGCGGCAGCATCGCATTCGGCTCTGGCATCTTGCCGGCCTGGTGCGTGAATGGCAACGCGGCATGGCGGCCTATATGGCCGAGGTGGAACTCTTCCCCGGCATTCTTGAGGCATTGCAGACTCTGCGGCAGGCGGGGGTGCGCCACGGAATTCTCTCTTCGAACACGGTCGACAACATCCGCTGCTGCCTGCGCAGCCAGGGAATTGAGGAGATGTTTGAAGTCGTCCAATCGGCACCCCGACTGAGTGGCAAAGGCCGGGCCTTGCGGCGACTGCTGAAGGAACTCGCCTTGGATCCGGCGCGGGTTGTCTATATTGGAGATGAGGCACGGGATGTGGTGGCGGCCCGCAAGGCGGGTGTCAGCAGTGGTGCGGTGGGCTGGGGATTGCACCCCCTCGATCAGTTGGCTACGCATGCCCCGACCCATCTGATCGCCACCACCGACGCGCTCCCCCTGTTGGGCTGAGCGGGTCGTCGAGCCCCCACTTTTGTTGCGCTCACATCAGGTCCTGCGGTATCGGCAGCAGCGGAGGTGTGCTGCCCGTGGCGATTGCCCCCAGCCTGTCCTGCGCGCGACGGAGGCACAGTTCCGTCCTGATCATCGATCGGTGAAACGGTGTCACCACAGTCGGGACTAGTCTCTCGAACAGCGGTCAGTCAAAGATTTCCGCGGGTGCGGCGCGAACCGTTTGGCGGACTCGTTGGTCAACACAGAGCAGCGACCGCGGAAAACCGCTCGGCTGGGGGCCCCCCCAGGGGGGCAGGATGCAGGTGCGGATGCAGGGTGTGCGCGAGCATTTCGAGCCCCTCGACCAGTCGCGGTCCCGAACGACTGAACCACGAATTGCCATCCATGAGGAACAGGTTGCCCCGGCGGCTGCAGGTCCAGTCGTGAAAGCCCGGGGCTTGGCGCAGCAGGGGCAATTCTTGCCGACTGCGCGACACATCAAACCCACAACAGGCCACCACCAGTACCTCGGGATCGGCCGCGGTGATCTCGGACCAGTCCAACCGGCGCGAGGGGAGTCCGGGGCGTCCCGACAGGGGCCGCCCACCGGCCCACTCGACCAGTTGGGGAGTCCAATGCCCGGCATCGAATGGCGGATCGACCCATTCCAGCATCAATGTGCGGGGAAGATGATCGAGTTGGGCCGTGCGGGAGCGAACCGCGGCACACCGTCGCCGCCAGTCGTCGATCAGTGAATGGGCTTGGGGAAGGGTGTCGGTGGCGTGGGCCAATTCGAGAACCGCGGCGAAGAGATCCTCCAGGGTGTGGGGGTGAATCGCCAGAAGTTGCGGGGGCCCGGGAAGTTCCCCCAGCAGGGACTGAACATCGCGGGCCCCGACGGCACAGACATCACAAAGCGACTGGGTGACGATGAGGTCCGGAGCCAGAGACTGCAGCCGGGGGAGATCGAGGGCCAGCGTCGAGCCGCCAGCCACCGCCTGTTGGCGGACCGCCTGGTCGATCTGCTGGCTGGAGAGAGTGGGGTCAAGCAGCGAGCGGGTGACGCGGGGGAGCGATTGAATGGAGGGGGGAAAATCGCACTCATGGCTGATCGCCACCAGGCGCTCGTGCAGCCCCAACAGGCAGAAGATCTCGGTGACTCCGGGAACCAGGGAAACGATACGTCGCGGTGGTCTGGAAGTGGTCATGCGGGGAAAGCCAATTGGCGAACGCGGGATGGGGGCTGCGGTCTGCCGGGGGTGGCGGGAGCCGGGGTGATGCGATGGCGGGAGAGGGGCCGAACAGGGAGTGCATGGGGGGGGAGCTTGGGCGACTGCCGCAGCGGCCGTGCTGTGACGAATCCTCAAGTGGCCGTGCGGCAACGACTTGGAGAAAGCCATCTTGACCGACCGTCGGAGACCGGTAGAATCCTAGTCCGCTGTCGCCGCACTCGATTGTAACGCGGCGGGGTGATCCGGGAGCGCCCCGGGACGCCCGGACTGAAGATGAAATGTGGCGGAGCACTCCCCCGGAAGGATCTGGGGCGGGCCAAGGATCAGGACGATCCCTTCTGCATCGGGCATGGCCTTCCCGCAGGTGATGGGAGCTGATTGTGAATCGTCTTTTGAACGACGATTTCAAAGAGCAGGTGCGCAGCCGCACCGATTTGTTGGCCCTGGTGGGGGAGAGTGTCGCCCTGCGCCCCCAGAGGGGGGGGCGCGACTATGTGGGTCTGTGTCCGTTTCATGACGACCACAACCCGTCGATGCACGTCTATACCGACCGGCAGAGTTTCCGCTGCTGGGTCTGCGACGCGGGGGGAGACTGCTTCAGCTTCGTGATGCTGCGCGACCGGGTGGAGTTTCGGGAGGCGCTCGAGTTGTTGGCCAACCGGGCGGGGCTCGAGATTCCCAAGCAGTACAAGGCGGGTCCCACGGGGCCGACGGGCGACGCCAAGCAGAAGATGTACCAGGAGGAGGCCTGGGCCGAGCAGCCGTGTCATGACTTCCAGCTCGAAACGCCCACGGCACAGCTGGCGCGGACGTACAAGCGTGACCGGGGGATCACC
>JBKCTR010000704.1:0-3284 GCA_046318755.1 Planctomycetaceae bacterium | reverse complement strand
GCGCGAAGTGCGATTCAAACGCATCGTAGAAACCCTGCAGCGCCTCGCGGTCTCCCGCCAGTTGGGCCCGGGCCGCCAGCAGCGTGGTGGTGTCGAGTGCCGGGACGGGCAGCTGGATCCGGAACCCCCGCAGGACCATCGGGAACGCCTCCTGGGCTGCCCCCAGATCCCCCCGACGGGCCGAGCCGACCCACAGCACCTTCAGCGCCAGCGACTTCTGGGCCGGCTCCAGCTCGGGGCGTTTCAGCACCTGCTCGGCCACCCCGGTCGCCTCTCCCTCCAGCCCGTTGGTCACCGCGGTTTCGAGCATCCACGTGCGGGCCTCGTCGGCATCGTCGGCCTGGGGATTTGCCTCGAGGTATGCCGCGACCGCCTGCAGCGTCTCGCGCTGCCGTGTCAGCACGGTCGACCGGAAGGACGTTCCCTCCTGGGCCGCCAGGTGTTGGGGGGCCGTCACCACCAATCCCCCCGCACACCACACCACCAACAGCTGCCATCGGGATACGCGCATCGAAGTTGCCTCTCGGGAAACCGGGGTGTCTGTCTGAACCTCGCGAGACACTACCGCCCCAGACCGGCGGCGGACAAGTATTCCTGCAGCCTTTCCCCTCCGTGGAACCACGACTACCCTGAACGACGCGCGGGGACCCAGGGGTCACCATGCATGGTTCGCGGATCCCTGCTTCTGTTGGATGCCGAGGTCGAGCATGTCGGATGTGCGTGGGTTTGGAGCGGCGGGCGATGGCCAGCGAGACGACACCGAGGCTTTGCAGCACGCGCTGCTGGCGGGAGACGGAGTGCTCGAACTCCCGCGGGGGGAATATCGCCTCACCCGTCCGCTGGTTGTGCCGCTGGCCACGGTGGGACGCTTCGCCATCCGGGGCTCCGGAGGGACGGCCAAGCTGATCATGGCCGGGCCCGGACCGGCCATCGAACTCGTCGGCACCCATGGCAAGACCGCCGATCCCAAAGACTTTCAGCCCGCCATCTGGCAGCGCGAACGGATGCCCACCCTGGCCGAGCTGGAAATCGAGGGGGCCCATCCCGAGGCCGACGGCATACGAATCACCGGCGTCATGCAGGCGACCCTCACGGGCCTGTTGATTCGCTCGGTCCGCACGGCAGTGCACGTGACCGGCCGCGCCCGCAACCTGCTGATCTCGCACTGTCACATCTACCACAACACGGGCATCGGCGTGCATCTCGACCGGGTGAACCTGCACCAGGCGAACATCGTGGGATCGCACATCAGTTACTGTCGCCGCGGGGGCGTGCGGATCGAAGAGAGCGAGATCCGCAACCTGCAGATCACCGGGAACGACATCGAGTACACCACCAACCGCGCGGTCCAGGGCCCCGGGGCCGATGCCGACCCCACCGCCGAGATCTACATCGACTGCCGCACCGGCTCAATCCGCGAGGGAACCATCGCCAGCAACACCCTGCAGGCCACCTACAGCCCGGGTGGAGCGAACATTCGCTTCATTGGGGCCGGTCCCGACAAGAACCACAAGGTCGGACTGTTCACCATCTCGGGCAATCTCATCGGCAGTCAGGAGAACAACATCCATCTGACGGCCGCCCGGGGTGTCGCCATCACGGGGAATGTCATCTACAGCGGCCACTCGCGCAACCTGCTCCTGGAACAGTGCCGGAATGTGGCGATTGGCTCCAACGTCTTCGACCACAATCCCGACTACGACCCGAACGAACTCTGCACCGGCATCCGCCTGGTCGACAGCGTTGATTGCGCACTGAACGGAGTGACCATTCAAGACTGCCAGGCGGGGCGGCACACGGTGCGCGACGCGGGGCCGCAAGAACGTTTGGCGCTGATCGAGGTGGTCCGCTGCCGGCGGATCTCAATGACCGGCTGCCAGGTCTTCGAAGGGGCCCCGGCGGGAGTCGCCATCGCCGATTCCAGCGAGGTGCTCATCCAAGGGTGCCAGGTGCTCGATGGCCGGGCCGAGCCCCAGATGCAGCACGCCATCCGCTGGACCGGTGAGGGGGCCCACAACCTCATCGCCCATTGCCAATTGGGAGGCACCTCGGGTCCCAGCGACGTCCCCAAGCACGTCCGGCAGTGGGACAATCAGGTGGTGGCGACCCCGGCCGCGGGCTGACCGCACCGCGCCGTCAAAAGCGGGGGTTTGTCACGCTGCCGGCCTTGCGGGGCCTCAGGTCGACAACGCCCCTCGGTGAAGCCGCCGACGTCGGGAATTTCAGTCCCCGGTCCCGGCGGCGATCCAGTGGCCTTTTTTCGCCCTGGGGTGTACAATTCGTCCATCAACGCCCCGCATTTCCGGGGCGTTCTTCTTTTCCCCGAGGGACGCGATGGATTACCAGTTGCGTGAAAGGTGCCAGGATCTGATGACCCGGATCCGGCACTTGCAGGACTCTCTTTGACTTGGCCGGCAAGCTGAATCGCTCGGCCGAAATCGACAATCTCATGGGGGCCCCCGGCTTTTGGGACAATCCCCAAAAGGCCCAGACCCTGGTGGACGAACGCCGGCGTCTGACCGCCCAGATCAAGCCCCTGCAAGAACTCGTGGCTGCCGCCGACGACCTGTCGGTGCTGATGGAGTTCGCCGAGGAAGACGAGACCAGCGCCCAGGAACTGGCGACGACGGTCGATTCCCTGGGAGAGCGGCTTTCGCAAGTCGAACTGCAGACCACCCTCTCGGCACCCGAAGACATTTCGGGGGCGTACCTGTCGGTCCAGGCGGGTGAAGGGGGGACCGACGCGTCCGACTTCGCCGGGATGCTGCTGCGGATGTACCAGCGGTGGGCCGAGTTCAACGGGTACAAGACCGAGCTGCTCGACATGTCGGAGGCCGAGGCGGGCATCCGCAGCGCCACCCTCGCGATCCGGGGCGATTACGCCTACGGGATGCTGAAGGGAGAGTTGGGGGTCCACCGGCTCATCCGGATCAGTCCATTTGACGCGGCGGGCCGTCGGCAGACGTCGTTCGCGGCGATCGACCTGGTTCCTGAAGTCGACGACAATGTCGACATCGCCATCGACTGGGACAAAGACGTCCGCGAAGACGTCTTCTGCGCCTCGGGAGCGGGGGGCCAGCACGTCAACAAGACTTCCTCGGCCATCCGTCTGTCGCACCTCCCCACCACTACGGGGGTGCAGTGCCAGAACGAACGCAGCCAGCACAAGAACCGGGCCTTCGCCCGCAAGATGCTGACGGCGAAGCTGTTCCAGATGGAGCTGGAACGGCGCAGTGCCGAACAGGCGGCCAAGCGGGGTGAAAAGACCAAGATCGGCTTTGGCG
>JBKCTR010000703.1:0-11375 GCA_046318755.1 Planctomycetaceae bacterium | reverse complement strand
TTGCTGTGGACGCCCCGCCGGCGGGCGGGGCGCGGCCGCCTGAACATCCCCCTCCTCTTCGGCCGTCGCTGGGGCGGCTGGCGTTGCGGGGGGGGTGGGAACGGTGGGGGGTGGGGAGTCTGGCGACGTTCCGTCGGGCTTGGTCGTATCGGAGGCAACTGCGATGGAACCTGGGTCGGCTGGCAACGCAGTCGCGGTGGACGACGCTCCTTCACTCACGCCGGTTCCGCCCACACTCTCACCGACAGCAGCGGGGGCGGCCACCTTCTCAGCGACAGATTGCGCCGCCGAAGAACCGGCCACACCCGGCGTGGAGATCGGAGCGTCCAAGGAGCTTCCCTGAGGCTGACATCCGATCACGCCCCAGAGTCCCGCGATCAAGAGGAGCTGGCGGGTGATTCGGGGCATGTCGCGAGTCCTCTTATCGGAAGTGGGTTCCATCGAGGGTGTACAGCCCCACAATGTCTCCCGCCTGGTGAACTCCCGCGATCCGAAAGGTGCCGGCGACCGACACCAACTGCTGTTCGCGGTACTTCACCGTCTGACCATCCTTCATGTGGACCACAATCATATCGGACAGCTTGGGCTGCCGTCCAAAGCAACAATCCCCCGTATCCTTCACCAGCACAAACTCATGCAGCCCCTCACGCTGCCGACTGGGATACATATAGCCCTTGATGAAAATGGGCTTCTCATTCAATTCGATCACGTCGGGGGGCAGCAGCAAGTCACTCCCCTGCTGCACCACCTCTTGCTTCGACAGCCACGAAAACCCAATCCGCTGATGCCCCTCGGGCACCTCGGTGAAATACACGTAAGTATGCAGGGCCCCGGCGCCGATCGTCATCAGCAGGCTGACCGCCAGCCCCAACTTGGCGACCAGACTCCCCCCCAGCGCATTTTCGGACCGGCGGATCAACCACAACGCCAGTAGCGCACAAAAGATCCCCACAACGGCAATCGCCATCGCGGGAACGCCCAGAAAACCCGCCACCCCACAGACACCCATAAACAACGAAATGGGTGCCAGCGGAGTCACCGGCTTGTACGCAAATTCGTCGGATGGACTCGCCCCTGAGTTCGATGAGGCCTGACTCGCGGCGTCAAACAAAGACTTTGACACGGGATCCGCTTCCAAGAGACGGCTGTTCGATTCTGTGGACATCAGTCTGCTTAACCACCTTCAAGACACCGGACCCCGCGACTCAGGATCGACCATCCGCTCCGATCGCACGACATTTTACCCTGCCGCAAGGCTGATTCCAGCCTGCTCACCGCGACTCGTCGCAACTAGACAAGTTAATCTTCGGGCGGACCCGGCCGCCTCTGTTTCGGCCACCACCCCCGTCCCCACCACTCCTCCAGGTCCCGCCACCAGGACGATTCTCTCCCCTGTCGCGCGACCCACTCTTGCAACGCCCCAAACTCCCGCATCCAGTGTTCCAGATCGAACGGTCCCCCGGTCTCTCTGCTGGAGGCGACAGGGGCGCGGGAGCGATCTCCTGAACTCTGCGTTTGTACGTCCGGTCGTGGGGAATCGTTGGTCTCGACCGGTCGGGGCCGAGGTCTCGGACCTGGCGGAGGTGCCTTGTGTCGCCGCCTCGACGGCGATGGGGAAGGGGGTGCCGAAGGTGGGGTTGGCCGCGCTCCGCCTGGCCTGGAAGCCTTCGGAATTGTCTCCGTCCGGGCGGCCGGGACTGGTCGGACGGGGGGAATGGGACGTGCCGAGGGGGACGGGTTGGCGGAAACTGGCGGGGGGGGATTGGATTCGGTCACCAGATCTGCCAGATCGATGGGACCAAACCACCGGCTCCACTCCGCCGCCTCGGCGGCCGACAGCCCCCCGGATGGTTTCTCGGCCTCGGGCGCGGAACGCCGTTGGGTTCGCGCTTTCAACTCCTTCAGGAAGGAATGACTGTCGAGCCACTGGGCTCCCACCCCTCGGGCCGCCCGTTGCAGAGCCCGGTCTCCCGATACCAGCGTGACGTGGCGGGGGGCGGGATGCCGGTCGAGCCAGCGCGCAATCACGAGGTCGGCATCTCCTTCGGGTCGGGCGAAGATCACCGCCATCCCGGCGAAGCGGGTTGTGTGGGGCCGATCGACCGTGGGGTCCCGGGCATCGAAAATCACCGTCACCCGAGACACCTCGGCGGGAGACATCGGCCCAGCCACCAGCCGCAGCAGTTTCTCACGCTGGCGACGGAGTTCGTCGGGACGATAATCGGTGCGGGCCAAACCGGCGGCATGCAACAGGTTGTAGCCGTCGATCAGCAGAAAGCGGGCCCCCACCGGACTCACCCCCCTGCTTTCTGGCGGACTGGGGAACAGCCCCAACGCAGGGCGGCCTCTTCGTCGGCGAACAACAGCAGGTCGTCGGGAATCTCGGTGAACGACCGGCGATTGGGCTCGAACTTGCGGGTCGACTGGCGTCCGACGAACTCCGGGATCATGTCATGCTCGCAATAGACACAGCGCGCGAGCAGCCGCTCGGCTTCCGGGATAATCAGAAACCGTGGCTCGAGATAGCGCTGCTCGCTGCTGAGTCCGGTGACACAGCGGGTGTTCTCGCAGCCCAGGGTTCCCTCCGTATAGACCCGATGTTTCTTGGCGGGGGGGCCCTGCCCCAGCAGGTCGGGGCGAATTCGCAACAAGGCCGCGATCAGCGCCATCCGCACGGGGACTCCGTAGGCGGCCTGCTTGAAATAGACTGCCCGCTCATCGTTGTCGAGATCGTAACCCAGCTCTTCCACACGAGGCAGCGGGTGCATCACGCTGCTCGATTTGTAGCGGCGGTCCTTCAGAAAGGCGGCATCGATCACCGGGTAGGAATCGGCGATCGACTCCCCCTCCGGCAGCCGCTCGCGCTGCAGACGGGTGACATAACAGGCATCAATCTTCGCCAGAGCATTGAGGGGCAGCCGCACCTTCAAGACGTCGGACCCCTTCTCGGGCAGATCGGAAAACAAGCTGCGCTGGTGTGGTTTCTCGGGTGTCACATACACCGCGTCGACCGGGAACTTGTCCCCCCGCACGCGCGACACCTCGTCGTTCGACAAGGGAGTGCAGCCATAGTCCTGCGCCAGCCGACGGACCACGTGCTCGGGCAGGCCAAACCCTTCGGCCGGCATCGGGATGATCCGGGCCCCAAACCGCGCCAGCCCATACACGAGGGAATGCACCGTCCTTCCATTCCGCAAATCCCCCCACAACAGGACATTCAGATCCTTGAGTGTCCCCTTCTCTCGCTGGAGGGTGTACAGATCACACAACGTTTGCGTGGGATGTTCGTGGCCACCGTCGCCGGCGTTGATGATCGGCACATCGGCATAGTCGGCGGCCACCCGGACGGCTCCCTCGCAGGGATGCCGGATCACAATCACGTCGGCATAGTTCTGCAACACCCGCACCGTATCGGCAATGGTCTCTCCCTTCGCCGCCGAGGTGGTCTTGGGATCCGCCGACGACAGGATCTGCCCCCCCAACCGGTACATCGCCGACTCAAACGAAAACCGCGTCCGCGTGCTGGCCTCATAAAACAGGGTCGCCAGAATACAGCCCTGAGCCTCCCCCTTCGCCCCCCGGATGCGATGAGGCACCGCAGGATCGGCGAGATCCTTCAAAAATTCGTCCGCCAACCGGAAAATCGCCTGGATTTCCCCCTCGGTCAGGTCATCAATCGTGATCAGGTGGCGAACCATAAGCGCAGGAGGGCAGGGTCACTCGGGATGCGGATCGGAACTTCAAAACCACCCGTCAGTCTACCGAGATTCCGTGGCGTTCGCATCTTTCCCCCCGACTGGCATCGAACGGGCACACCGAAAACCGCAATGAAACGTTCCCGAACTCGGCTCCCCCTTCATCCGCGCACTCACCCGGTAGCCCGTGCAGTAGTTGTCACTGCACATGAAAGATCCCCCCCGCTGCACCCGCTTGATCACTCCCGGTTCGTTGGGGTCCTGGCTGTCGAGTGGCCCTTGCGGATCGTGCCGTGGGCTGCGCCCGTAATAATCCGGTCGATAGAAGTCGGCACACCATTCCCACACGTTGCCCGACATGCCAAACAGGCCGTAACCGTTGGGGGGGTAATGCTTCACGGCACAGGTCGTCAGAAACCCGTCGGCATTGGTGTTTTCGTCGGGGAAGTTCCCCTGCCAGATGTTCGACCGCCATTCGCCGCTGGGGCAGAGTTCGCCCCCCCAGGGATACGGCTGGCGCGACAGGCCACCTCGGGCGGCGTACTCCCATTCGGCCTCGGTGGGGAGCCGTTTGTTCGCCCACTTCGCATACGCCAGAGCATCGTCATACGAGACATGCACCACGGGGTGGTCGAGCCGGTCTTCGATCGAGGTATCGGGGCCTCCCGGATGGCGCCAACTGGCCCCCTTCACATACTGCCAGACCTGGTAGGGCCACAACGGGCCGTCTTTGCGAAAGGATTGGCGATCGAAGTGGGGGTTGTAGCAGATCGACCCCGCCACCAGGTTTTCTGCGGGAATCTCATTCACATCCGGGACCTGCCCGACGAAGTCTTCCCGGCGGGGCGTACGCTCGGCAATCGTCTGGTAGCCCGTCGCGGCGACGAATTCCTGGAACTGGCGGTTGGTCACTTCGGACTCGTCGAGCCAAAAGCCCGGGAGGACGACCCGGTGGATCGGCTGTTCATCGGGAAAGCCGTCGTCCGCCCCCATTTCGAACTCTCCCGGGGGAATCCAGACCATCCCTGCAGGGGCCGGCCCCGGTGGTTCACGGGTTGCCGCAGACGCCCCACCCGCCTGTCCCGGCGCGGCGTCGAGCGGATCGGCCGGGCCTCCCCCCGGACCGCGACGGGCCCCGAAAGACAACGTCAGGGCGACCAGCAGGGCACACACCACAAGGGTGATCCAGGGAGCGTAGCGGGTGAGATTCATCGAAGGGCGGAAAAGAAGGTGGGGCGAGTGGCACGGGCAGGACGTGACTTACGGCCCGGTGGTGGAATCAGCGGGTTGGTCAACGGGGGTTTGACCCGGCGCGGTGAGGCGGCGGATGTGCTCGGCATACTGCCGGTCGAGCACCTCGGGCTCGACCCCCGCCAGTTCCCAGGGTTTCTCGGGGTTGTCGCGGATCACCCGGCGGGTGCTGTAGATTTGCGACAGGTATTCGATGAATTCATCGCGGTACTGCCCCTCGCCGTAGTGCAGGAAAAAATGGACCAGCCCCGCCCCCTGGGCGTAGTTCCGCTTGATCTCGCGGGACTCCTGATAGGCCTGCATTCCCATTCGGCAAAACTCGGGCAGGGGGACATAGTACTTCTCGGTCACGAAATGGGCCCGGGCCGCCTGAAACCGCAGGGTCTGCGGATCGCCGAACGAGAAATCGCCGTTTTCCTGGTGGAACGATTCCATATAACAGGCGATGCCTTCGATGGGCCAGAAGTCCGACTTGACCCCAATCTCGCCATGACCGGGACGGGCCCCCGAGAGCAGTTGGTGGGTCGCCTCGTGGTAGACGGTCGAGTCATCCTGCGATTCGGGATCGAAGAAGAAGTGGGCGACCCCAGTCTTGGGAAAGTAGATTCCCCGGGTGATCTCCACATTCTGGTTGGTCTCGCGTTTCAGCCGGGCGATGTATTCATCCCGGCTGCGGTAGAAGTGCACAACCAGCGGCTTGGTGGGAATACGGGCCCCGCCGTTGCCCGCGAGCAGTTGCCGGAATTCCTCGGGTGTCTTGAAGAACCCCGCCAGATTCTGAAAAAACAGGCTGTGAAAGCCCTCCAGCTTGGCCGCCAGCTCGACCCCTTTCTCCAGGGTGAAGTTGGTACGGACCAGGTAATGCTCGCTGCGGATCTCCCACGCCTGGGCGAAATCGCGACGCAGCTCAGCCTCGCGCTCGGACGGCATCCACCGTCCCTTGTAGAACCGTTCTCCCCGCGTCATCCGCTCGAGGTGCTCGGCCGGAATCCAGCCGAATTGGTCATTCCAGATCTTCTTCTCCCGGGCCATCTTGGCTTCAAAGGGAGACATCCACTCGTCACCACTGCGGACAAACCCCAACGCCTTGCGGGCGGCGGCATGATCGGAGTCGTGATGGGCCACTTCGCGGATCAGATCGAAGGCGAAGCTCAGATGCCCCCCCCCCAGCACCTTCTGCGACAGGGCGAACAGGTCCTGCGCATACTCGCGACGTTCCTGCCGCAGGGCGGGCAGCCATTCCCGCACGTCGTCCGGAAGATCCGCCGGATTGGTGGCCTGCACCCCCCGGGGCAAATCCCGCACCCGCAACAGGTCGGGCTGGAACGGGCCGGCAGCCGCCTGTACCGCGGAGACTCCCGCCTCTCGTCCCTCGGCCTGGAATCGCGTCTCCAGCTCCTGCAAACGCTCCAGAAACCGGGTCCGCCGCTCAGCATACTGCCGGCGGTACGGAGTGGCATCGCGCTGGGGAGGTGTCCGGGCCGTCTCGCGGGAGGAACGCGTCTGACCCTGGACCGCAGTGGCCGAAATTCCCCACACGCAACTGGCGACCACCAGACACCACCAGATGCCGACTTTCACGCCGGCGACTCGACTGACCACCACGCTGTTGCCTCTCAAGCGGATCCCCGCGCCCCTTCTGCATGGGTGCTCTCAGACCGACATCGTACGCGATTTTCCAAAGTCCGAACAGACCAGCAAAGCCCCCAAAGAACGCAGAACTCCCAAACTCAACCCGACGGGATCCACTTCTCAATCCCCTTCAAGAAAGCGATGGATTGCGCCGATTTTTCTGCTGAAAGCAGGGGCTGGCTGGCTCATTCCACTGACCTGGTGCAGACGCACCTCGCCTGGTCCGTGGACCCCGGCACCGTTGGCCCCGTTGTGTCAGGAATCCATCGTGCGCACCGCAGCGCTCATTTGCATCGTGGGACTCCTGGCCGCGACCACCGCGGGATGCCAGACCCATGCGGCACTGCGCGAGCACACGCTCAAAACCAGCGGCACCCTGGCGGAGTTGAACTGCCAGCAGGTGGTCGACAACCTGGCTCGATTCGCGGCCCAGCCGGCGTCGCTCCCTTCCGTGGCCGTGCTGCAGTCGGGAAATGTCACCCTGGCCGATCAGCACGCGGCGGCCGCAGCCGGGACCTACGCCCCCACCATCACCCTGGCGGACCAGTTGGGGGGCTTCCCCATCTTCAGCCTGTTCCTCAGCCCCAATGTCTCGCGCAACCTGACGGAACAATGGGATCTGAAGCCAGTCACAGACACCGCCCGCATCCGACGGATCCGGGCGGCCTTCCAGATCGTGTTGGGTGCCGTTGCCTCGGCCGACGATCCGTGTGAGGACTGCTCCCAGACCGTGAAGGAGCTCACCGCCGACGGATCGACGCTCGACTGCCAATTGCCGACGGGTTGGTTCCAGATTGGATGTCGGCGCGACGTGCCCGATTCGGCCTGTTACGTCGGTAACTGTGGGGAGACCTATGTTTGGGTCGGGCCCGAGGGCTTGGACGGACTCTCGCGGTTCACCCTCACGATCATGCAACTCTCCACGTCCGACCCCAAGTCGGCGACCCGCACGGTCGTCCGCCGCTACGACGGCGAAGACAAGCTGGAATCGACCGAAATCACCGAGACCGAACCGGCCGCGGACGGGGTCTCCTGGGAGGCTGACACAGAAGAGGAAGACGCCGCAGCCATGCGCGACGACGCCGCTCAACGGCAGCCGACCATCACCCCGCGACGGACCGCCCTCACTCCCAAACAAGCCCGCAAGCGGAAAGGGACCAGCGGGCTGATGCTGCCGCATGCTGAATAAGGTCGCCGGCTTCATCAAGACACCCGACTCCGCTCAATCCAGCGGCCGACATCCAGGAAAACGGCGGAGATCACTCCCCAACGGGTCGGCTCGGTCACCGGCGAGATCACTTCTGGCAGACAGTTCCCAATCAAGCCAGCTGGGGATGCCGCAGCGTCTCCAGCTGAGACTCATCCACCTCCACCCCCAATCCCCAGCCGGGGCGAACAGCGAGCCAGCCCGCGCGAGGCCCCCAAGGCTCACGCAGCACACTGGCGGTGAGGTACTGCGGGCCATTCAGCGCCGCCGGGTATGGCAGGCCGTGGCTGGCCAGCAATGGGATCGCAGCCGCCAGAGCCAGATCGGGATCGGTCAGCCCACTCGCCAGAAACAGCAGTCCATGCTGCTGCAGGTATTCGATCTGACGGCGGGCCTCGGTCACTCCCCCCACGCGCGGAACCTTGATGGCCGCCCCATCCAGCAACCCCAACTGGTGGAACTCGCGCAGATCAGTCAGTGACACCAACCCTTCATCGAGCACAATGGGAAGCGACTTCAACCGTCTGAGTTCCCCCAATCCCGACAGGCAGTTCGCTGGAACCGGCTGCTCGAAGGCCAACAGTCCCAGATCGGCGAAGGCGCGGGCGGCCTGCATGGCCTGTTCGGTGGTGAAACCGCCGTTGGCGTCGACCCATACCACGGCCTGGGGAAACTCCCGGCGGATGATCCGCAGGTGTTCCAGATCGCGATCCAGATCGGGGGCCACCTTCAGATTGAAGTGTCGATAGCCCCGCTGGCGGGCCCGATCCAACTCGGCCTCCAACTCGGGCAGACTGCGGGGGTTGAGGGTCCAACTCAGTTCGATGGCCCGCAGGTCATCGCGGCCCCACAATTGGGCCGCCGTTTGGCGGCGCAGCTTCCCCACCAGATCGAACAGCGCCAGATCGATCCCGGAACGGGCGATGGGCTGCCCAGTCGAGAACGACGGCGCAATCACCCGGTCGCAGATTCGTTGAATCGACTCGCCGTCGCACGGGTCCCGGCCCAAGAGTTCCGGGGCCAGGTAATGCCGCAAGGTCGAGAGGACCGTCTCGGGAGTCTCGTAGCTCCAGCGGGGGGAAGGAACTGCTTCACCCCAGCCGACGGTGCCATCAGAGGCGGTGATCTGCACCACCACGCTCGCCCGTCCCCGCGGGCCACCGGGACGGGTCTCGAAGAACTTGAAGTGTCCCTCCACCGGATACAGCAGAGGGTAAAGCTCGACCCGTTCGATGCAGACCGTCATGAGAGAGTGCGACGATGGTCCGGAACGATGAGCGGAGGAATGAGAGTCGGCCGGATCGGATGCTGCCGCTCAGGCCAAGCCTGCATCGCCCCCCGGTCACCGCTCATTCGGCGTGACTGATCCGCGGGATCTCGAGATCGAACATCAGAGCCCGCACAAACCGGACCGGTGGTGATCCGAAAGAGACCACCTGGTCGTGGTAGCGGCGGGGTGCGAAGTCTTTTCCCCAGCGTTCCTCGGCGTCCTTGCGCAGATCGAGATGTTCCTGCACCCCCACGAAATAGGTCGAGAGCTGGGTGCTGGTCAGTTGGGCCCGCACCCACTTCCCAGCCGCCTCACGTTCTTCCTGGAAGGTCTCTTCGATCATCAGCCGCATGGCCTCCTCACGGCTCATTCCGTCGACGTGAATCGCCTGGTCGAGAATCGAATTCGCGATCGCCCGCAGGTACCACTTGCGTTGCACCAGGAGCATCAGCGGGTCGTTGTGGAAGTATCCGGCGTTGGCCATCATCTGCTCGGCATAGCAGCCCCATCCCTCGATGAAGGTTCCCGAAGAAAGCACGGCCCGCAGCGTGCTGGGATACCGGTTCGACAACACCAGTTGCACGTAGTGCCCGGGCATCGCCTCGTGCACCGTCAGGTTGTGCAGCGACCGGGTGTTGTACTCGCGCAGGTAAGACTGGATCTGCTCGGCATTCCAATCGGTCGGCAAGGGCGCCACCGCATAGAAGGTCTTCTGTCCCTTGTCGAGCGCTCCGGGAGCGTCGCAGTAGGCCGTCGAGACACCCCGCTGGAACTCGGGCATGATGATGATTTCCAGCGGGTCCTCGGGCAGCGTCATCAACTGCTTCTCGCGGATGAAATCGGCCGTGTCGACCAGTGAGTCCCGGGCCTTCTCCACCATCTGGTCGGCGGGAGGCACATCGAGGCAGGCCATTTCGAGTCCCGCTCGAATCAGGGCCTGCTGATACTCTTTGGAGGGCTCCGCCGGAAACTTCGTGTAGGGGTGTTTTTTGAGATAAACCTTCTGGGCAATCTCGTACATCTCCGCCCGCACCCGCTTCAATTCGCTCTCCGCCCGCTCGCGCACCTGGGCCCGCGACAGCGACGTCTGCAGGGTGAAAGGGAGCTTCTGATCGTAGAGCTTCGCTCCCAGCCGAAAGTCCCCGGCCGCCTGGGGACGCAGCTCGGACTCCAGCCACTTCTGGTGGATATCCACGGCCCCCTTGGCGGTCTGCACGGCTTTCTCCAGCCGCTGCCGCACGGCGGGCTCAAGTTCCCCCAGGTGCGGCTCGACCATGTTTTCGAGGATGCTCAGCACCCCCTTGTTCTGGCGGACGGCGGTCTCGGCATGAATGGGAGGCACCCGCTTGGGCACCAGCGTCTTCCGCACCTGCTCCAGCAGCCGCGGAAACTGTTCCAAGCGGTCAGCCACATGGGCCAGCCGCTGCGGGCGCGGGGCGAACTCACGGGCCATCAGGCCGTATATCGACCCACCGGTCAGTTCGGTGTAGACCAGCGGATTCCAGGCCCATTCCTGAAGGGTCTCCAGTCGCCACAAATCGGCTTCCAGGCTTTGCCGTAGAATCTCGTAGTCGACCTGCAGTGGGCGGGAGAGCTGGGCGCGATTGATCGCCTGCAGCTCTTTCAACAGACCGCGATAGAGCTGCGTCGCCTTCGCCCGGGCAGCGGCCGAGACGTCATCGAGTTGGCTGTCGTAGCGGTGGTCGCCCAAGACGGTGGCACCGACGGGCGAGAGGGCCGGGAACTGCTCGATATAGCGGGCTCCCAACTCTTCGAACCGCCGCTCAACCGCCGGATCGACAGCCAGAGATCCCCACGCCAGCACCGCGACCATCAGAACCTGCATCAGCACTCGTCCGATCAAAAAAACGAAAGGCACGCCTGGCGGCGATTCAACATGCATCGGCGGCGTGGGGATTGGCGACCCCACCCCGCATCCTCATCCCCGGCAACACCACCCCGCCGGGATTTACTTCCCACCCGCGGGAGTCTCGCAGTACTTGAGCGCCATCAGGGCGTAGGCGGTCACCAGATTGGGGTCGCCTTCCAACCAGCCCGAGTCGGTGTTGATCCAAGACCCGTTGTCGCGCTGTTTGTCGATCAGGTGTTCCCCCAGCTCCTTCCGCCAGTCGTGGGCCACCTGTTTCGCGTCGACCATGCGGTCGACCTTGGCCACCGACAGGGCCTTGGCGAAGGTGTGGTAGTAGTAGTACAGCCCCTTCTGCCCCATTCCCGGGTTCTCGGCCAGGGTGTAGTGTTTTTTCAGCCATTCCATGGCGGCCTTCACCCGGGGATCGTCGGGGCCCACCCCGGCGTAAAT
>JBKCTR010000702.1:0-6192 GCA_046318755.1 Planctomycetaceae bacterium | reverse complement strand
TCGCGGTCACTGGAGACATCGAGGCTGTTGGCCGCCGGCTCGGCAAACCCCAACAGCGAGGCGGTCAGGTGCCGGTCGATCGGCAGCGAAGTCCCCGCCAGCGCCGCCGCCCCCAGCGGAGAAATGTTCACCCGCTTCCGGCAGTCGGCCAGCCGTTGCCGGTCCCGCTCGAACTTCTCGCAATAGGCCAGCCAGTAGTGGGCCGCCACCACCGGCTGGGCCCGCTGCAGGTGGGTGTAGCCGGGCAAGATCACCTCGAGGTCGGCCGGAGACCGCTCGACAAACGCCCGCTGGACGTCAATCAGCAGCCGGTCCACCTGGTCGATCGCATCGCGCACATAGAGTTTGAGGTCGGTGGCAACCTGGTCATTGCGGCTGCGGCCGGTGTGCAGCCGCCGCCCCACGTCTCCCAGCCGTTGGATCAGAGCCGTCTCCACATGCATGTGGATGTCTTCCAGCGACGTCTGGAAGGGGAGTTCCCCCCGGGCGATTTCCTGGCCGAAGGAGTCGAGGGCCGTGCAGAGCTGCTCGGCCTCGGCCGGGGTGATCAACCCCACCCGTCCCAACATGCGAGCGTGGGCCTGGGATCCGCGGATATCCACCTCGGCCAACCGGGCATCAAAACTGATCGACTCGGTGAACTGCTCGACACGTGGATCGGTGGCCTGCTCAAAACGGCCGCCCCAGGCTTTCGACACGCTGCAACTCCTTCACTCGGAAGTAAAAACCGTCAGACCGGCAAACCGGAACAGAGTCGCCCCCGTCCCCACCGCGTCCTGCAAGCCCGGCGGACCCATCCCATCGCCAACACCACGGGGGCCGCGACACCGGGTCTTCCCCCGCGAAGCCGCGGGCGACTCACCCCTCGACGGACGGGTCCCACAACCGGGCCGTCCAGCGGAGAGGATAACGCAGCGGCGTGCGATCGTGCAGCCAGCCGATCGGAGCGAACACCACCCGCACTGCCCCCTTCCCCACTCCCAGCCGATTCGCATAGACAATCACCGGCACACTGATCGCCAGGTACCACGCCAGCAGCAGAGCGGCCAACGCCACCCCCGCCCCCGCGGTGGAACAGCCAGCGGCCGTTGTTTCCGGGAGAGAGTCGCCAAGAGGCGCCGCCGGAATTGCTGCAGATATCGACGTGCGGTCTGGCGGCACAGGCTGGCCCCCGGTCATGGCCCGGCTGACGGAGGAATCACCTCGCGGGTCGGCCAGGGAGTCTCCAGCCAATGCCGCACCTGCGCCAGCACTGGCGGTGTGGCAGGATAGACCAGCGATTCGGGAGCGGTTTCGTACCGCGAATCGGGCACCACCACAGAGAACCGGTCGTCGCGCAGGTGTTCCAGCGCCAGAATCCACTGCCGCTCCCCCTGCAACAGGGCCGCAGGAAGCCGTGCCACGCGGATCACCGTCCCTTCGGCCAGGGGGCCCTTCAGCGAAGAGACCACCCGCACCCGATTCTCGGCGGTTTTTAAGACTTCCCCCACCACCACACAGGCGGACTGCTGCACCTGAGGCGGACTGACCACCACAGGATTGGCCGTGGTGTAGGCCAGAACGGCCAACCCGAGGGTGAGTGCGGCCATCAAGAGCGCAGCCGGTATCAATCGGGCCTTGGCCTTGCTGGCGGGGATCTGAAGAGACACGTCCCGCGAGGCCACAGCGTCGGGATGAACGGCTGTTGATGCCCCCATTGGGCTGGCCAAAGAGCGTTGGGGAGAAGCGTTCATGGCCGACCTGCGGGACGCGAGATCGAGTCACAACAGCCCGCGTAGCAACCTGCCGGAACAGCCCTCAACGACTGACGGATTGATGCCCGCTCCGTCGCGCCACCGGCAGGGCCATCCCCCTCCAAGTGCCGTTCCGTCTGTCCGAATGCTCGCAAGATTCCATCCCTGTCTGCCCGCATCCCGGGCGGCTGAGCCGGACTGTCAGAATGCCTGCCGGGTATCAATCCGGTAGTTACGGTCGAGCGCCTCGTCAAAGTCGTAGACCGCGGTGAAGTCGCTGAGCTGGTCGTTCTCCGTCTTCCGCAGGTCGCCCCGGTCGATCATTTCAAAGACCAGTTTGCCGAAGTCGTCGGTGGTCCGCAGACCCCACTGGTTGAAGACCGTCTTGGCCATCAGCCCAAACTGATCCAAGGCGTAATCCCGAATCCCCAGCAACAATTCACCGCCAGAAATGTGCGCTTGCCCCTCATCGCCCCCTTCCGCCACCCGCCGCCCCAAACTCTTCTGGGTGCGTTCGAGCGCCAGTTGCAGAAACCGGTAGGCGTTGGGGTGGAAACTCAGCCGGGGTGGCGGAGCGTTCTGGGTCGAATTCATCGCCGACAACGGGGGGTGACAGGGCGAAACCGGTCGCACGGCTTCCGGGCGAAAACGTAGCGCAGGGCGACTCCTCTCCAATTATCGCCAAGAGGCAAGGGAACGCAAGACCCGGCTGGCAGTTTCAAGCCGGTTGCGTTGCCGCAACGTCCTCCGGAAAGCCACGGCCGCTGACAAGGGCCCAAAAAGTGCTGATTGATACCGGGTTCTCAGACAATCACTGAAAATATCCCTGTGATTTTTAGTACAGATGGCACAGGCCAGCGCACTGCCCAAGGTACCGGTCCATGAATCCAGTCAACGGAACTGGCGGTTCCCCCTGACCGGCCATCAGCGGGGAAACTGGTACCGCGGGTTGCGGGGATCGAAATCGATGTTCTTCAGACCGACGTTGGTCCTCAGCCGCTCGTAGGTGTATTCCTCAAGCAGCACCGGCTTGTCTCCCGCCCGCCGCGGCCAATCGAACCGCTTGACGTGAATCGGCAGCTTGGTCTCTTTGTCGAAATAGAGGTGAGTCTCGTGGTAGGGCAGCCCCGGCAAGGGCTCGGGATGCCGGATCACAAACGCCACACATTCGACGTCGTTCAGCTTGGCCGAAGGGTATTTCTTGACCTGCACATTCTCGTCGACGGCATCCTTGGGGAAGTTCTCGAACGCCACCTTGATGATGTTGTGCAACCCCACGCTGGTGATGGGATGACGGCTTTCCGCCACCACCCGGGGATCATTCAGGGGGAGCGACAGGGTGCCCGCCAGCGCTTTCAACCCCACTTCGTGCACCAACAACTGATTGCGGTTGGCCCCATCGACATAGATCACCTCCCGGCCCGCTTCCTCGGGAGAGACGAAGTGGAAGTAGACGCTGAACGGCTTGCGGCGGACCTTCATTTCCATTTTCTGCTGCACGAGCCGTCGTTTGACCAGCTCTTTGCGGACGAAAATGGCGGTGTAATCATCGATCTGGTCCAGCTCGGCCTTGCTTTCCTCGCAATACGCCACGAGTTTTGCCAGGGGACCATTCCGGTAGGGAGCCAGCCGATCTTCGGCCGCGTCGTCGCGCGAGGTGGCGACCGAGTTCCGGGTCTGGCGGACTGGTGAAGAAGGAGCCTCTTCGACTTCGTCGACTGGAGCGGCGGGGGCCCGTTGCGGCCGGGGACGCGCGGCAGGACGACGTTGGGCCCAGGCCATCTCGGGCCAACCACAGCAGAGCAGGATCAGCACCACCGAGACCAGCGCCACCGCCAACCGGGGGCGGGAGCGGTCGCGCATCCGACCAGTGGAAACTCCACGGGAAGGGGGCAAAATCAAGGGTTGCCGCATGATTCACTCCGTTGACTGCACCGCCGGATGGCCCCCCTCTTCGATGGAATCAGAGGGAAACCGGCGGCAAAGAACTCTCCATGTTCTGGCGTTGCCAAGGGAAAGGGATACCAGAAACCGCTGGGTCTGACCAGAAGAATGCCGCATGAGCCAGGAGACAGGCATTCACCCGGGACGATCGTCAGTAGCCCCCCGACCCGGAGTTCGGTGCGGTGTTTTCTCTGACGGCCGAGCGGCCAAAACAGCGGAAATTGGGGATGAAGCTGGCCAAGCCAACCGCCGCTCAGACAGAGGCAGACGCAGAGCAGCCCAAAAATCGCCGAAGGAGGCTCGACTTCCCGACACCGAACGGTTATACTTTGGAGACACAACGCGGGGTGGAGCAGTCTGGTAGCTCGCGAGGCTCATAACCTCGAGGTCGTAGGTTCAAATCCTGCCCCCGCCACTTGAATCGCTCTGTCGAATTCGTTTCGTCAGAGCGATTTTTTTTTGCACAAGGCTAAGTCCGGGGCCTATGTCCGGGGCCAGCCATAGCCGAACACCGGCTTGGCACGCGGCCCACAGCGAATCGTCAATTTCGCCATAACCCATATCCAGAATGAGACTTGCGGCATGAATTGCACGCCATTTCAACAAAGGGTGGCCCCCAGTACCCTTCAGAGGTTTTCCGTAGGAATCGGCGTTTGGCGAAGGTCGTTTTCCGGGGAACTACTTCAGTCCCCGTTCCATCCACTTGAATCGATTGTAGGCGAATTCCATTGACCGTTTGTAAGCGGCATTCGTTCGAAGGAAGTTGAAGTTTCCTTCAGCTGCCTTCCCGGCGAACTGCTTATCCTCGATCAAATCCTTGAGGATGAATCGAACACGTGTGGTTGCAATCCCTGAGAGCCACTCAACAAAATCAGATTCCACACTCAGCCTTCCCCCCCATTGCTCCGCACGCGATTCCAACTTCGGATCGTTGAGGATACCTTGGCACAAAAGAGCCCAGAGAAGGTTGCGTGCCCGCTTTACGAACTCGTATCGGTTCTGGCCCATCTGCAAAATGTCCCGCACAAACTGCTTCAAGCGACGCTCGACCTTGTAGCACATAAGAATCTTGCGTGAGTCGGCCTTCTTTCGATTTTCACTGAAAACAGCGCCGTACATCTTGTCGTCTTCAAACACCTCGCGATACCGGTTGAGCTTATCGAGGTCACCATCCACAACCAAGAACGTCTGACCCAGTTTGAAGAGTTCGATCGCCTTTCCTGGTACGACTCCCATATCCTCTAGGTCGTCGTCAGACAGATTATCGAACGCATTCTCCTGCCGCTCGTAATAGAGATTCAAATCCTCACGCAACTTTTCCTGGAGTTCGAGTTGAATCATGTCGTTCGCGCGCAGATTCCACGGCTTGACCCAGTTCTGCCGATTGTTGTTCACCGTCACTGTTGTGACGAATTCCGGAGACGCGCTCGTGATTACTCGACAGAGGACGCTGAGGGAGTCAAGCGTATCCTTGTTATCACTCAACCGGGAGTTTCCCTCATTCGCTTTCATGAACCTTGCAAATGTGGTGACGGTTTGGGCACCGTTCAAGAGTCGTGGCTCCGTGATTCGCCATCCCATTTCAGTCGATTTCAGCGCCTCGGCTGACAGCGTTACACCATTGTGGTTAAACGCGAATCCATGGGGAGACTCCGCTTGGTCAAGAACAATGCGCTTGAAGGTTCGTTCGAGCGATCGATTCACCGCGCTCTCAGCCGGGAGTGAGGCCCGAATATTCCGCTCGAAAAAGCGTTGTCCCATGTCCACATACATGGCGTGAAGATCAACGAGCCGAACAAAACCGACGTGCAAACACTCATCTGTGGGACCAGGTCTTGACATCGGATTAGTGAGATGAATGGGGTATGTGTGCGTCTTTCGAATGTGCACCGCCCCACCGACTTTCTTCGTCCTTGCCGAGCGGAACTCGATAACCAACGGAACCGCACGGCCCAAGGCACCTTCCACCAGATATTTCTTGTTTTCGAGGTCTTCACGGAGCTTGTCGAGCACGGGACTCGCTTCTGCGCTCTCTGGGTTGCCGAGAAACACAAAATGGATCATGACCCGATCGATGATCGCTGTATTGTCGGTAATGCAGGACTTGATCTGTTGAATTAGCTGGTTGTGATGTTGATCCTGCTTGGTTGCGTCAAAAATGTGCTGCATTCCAGCATCGATTAACCGCTTGAATGAGTCCTTAAACTGCTGATGAGACTCGGAGTACTTGAACTGGAAAAGGTACAGATTTCGCTTTTCCTTGTTAAAGTGATACCCATCAATTCCGTAGTCATTTCCGCCGAATGCCACCTGGTCAATTGCTTCTTCGCGAGAGACGTCATGCTCGTGCTGCAAGTACAGCAGTGCGAAGTAGTCGTTCCGCACTCCGCCACACTTGGCTTTCAGGTCTGTGAACGCCTGGTCTACGAGTTGATCAGTGATGCGCATGAATACAATTCCAGGGACTGAGTGTCAGCGGGCACCTCAAAACCGGCCACTCGGGGGCGCCCCAAAA
>JBKCTR010000701.1:0-4390 GCA_046318755.1 Planctomycetaceae bacterium | reverse complement strand
GTACCAGCTGGCGAGGGTGGCGTAGGGGCGCCAGGGCGTGGCGAGCTGGTGGGCGGTCTCACGGTCGGGCAACTCGGCAAGGCCGTGGAGCCGTTGGAGGGCCGAGCGAATTCCGAAGTCGGCATGGGGGAACACATCGGGCCGGCCGAGCGAGAACATGAGGAACATCTGGGCCGTCCAGACTCCAATCCCCCGGACCTGCACCAATTCGGCAATCACCTCGTCGTCGGTCAATTGGGAGAGTCGCGAGAGGCGGACCTCCCCGGCGGCGACCCGCCCGGCCAGGTCGTGCAGCGAGCGGGCCTTCTGGGGCGAGACCCCCACCGTGCGGAGTTCCTCGGGGCTCCGGGCGAGGAGCGACTCGGGGGAGACCCGCCGGGGCCGCAACCGCTCGCGCAACCGCAGCTCGATCGAGCGGGCCGCCTTGCCGGAGATCTGTTGCGACAAAATCGACCGCACCAGCATGGGGAACCGGGCTGCCTGCAGCGGGAGTTTGAAGGGCCCCACCTGGTCGATCACACCGCGCAACACCGGATCGTGTTGTCGCAGATGACCGACTCCCCGCCGCACCCATGCCGGATCCCAACCCATGAACCGCCACCTCTTCCCACCGCCTCACCGGGCCCCGCCGTGTTGCCGGGCTCAATCGCCCTGAGGGGGCCGACCTGTTCGACCCCCGCCGGGCCCGCCTCGGCGACCGATCCCACACCCCCCGCGTTCCATTCTGGTCAACGGGGGGCGATCTGCCAACCAGACCCGCCTGCCATTCAACTGGCCTTCTTGAGGAAGTGGCAGATCCGCTCGAAGTCTTCGTTGTTGGCGAAGTGGACCACCAGCTTCCCGGCCTGCTTCGCCTTGAGGCTGATCTCGACCTTGGTCCCCAGGGCGTCCCGGAGTTGTCGTTCCAGATCGCGGATGTGGGCACCCCCAATCGAGCCCCCCCGCGTCCGCCCCTTGGGTTTGGTTCCCCCGCCGGCGGCGGCCGCGAAGGGAAGCACATCGCCCGACAGCAGCTTCTCGCGGACGAGCTCTTCGGTCCGCCGGACGCTCAGGCTCTCGGCCTCGATCTGGGCGCACAGATCGACCTGGTGGCTTTCGACCTCCAGCGGCAACAGCGCCCGGGCATGACCGGCCGAGATGGTCCCCCGCCCCAGCGCCTGCTTCACCGCCTCGGGCAGTTCGAGCAGACGCAGGCAGTTGCTGATGGTCGAGCGGTCTTTTCCCATCTTGCGGGCCAGCTCTTCGATCGAGCCGCCGAACTTGTCGAGGTAGCCCTGGAAGGCGGTGGCCTTTTCGAGGTCGTTCAGGTCGGACCGTTGGACGTTCTCGACAATCGCCACCTCGCAGACCGCCTTGTCGTCCATCTCGACGACCCGGCAGGGAACCTCGACCAACCCCACCCGGCGCGCCGCCAACAGACGCCGTTCGCCGGCGATCAGTTGCCACCCCTCGGGGACCCGGCGGACCAACAGCGGCTGCAGCACCCCATGTTGGGCGATGCTCTGCATCAGCTCGGTCAACTCTTCGCTGTCGAACTCGGTCCGCGGCTGGTACGGGTTGCGGGCAATCGTGTCGACCGCAATGGGGGTGTACTCGGTGGTCGCTCCCGCGACCGCAGGGACGCCCCCGCCGGTGCTGCCCGCCGCGAGCGCCTGGTCTTCGGTGGCCGGGGTTTCAGCCCCCCCCAGCAGGGCGTTCAAGCCCCGGCCGAGACGACGGCGGGAGGCAGACTGGGGGTCGTTTGATTCGGGCAAGTTCATCTGTGCGTCTTCCATGACGGGGGGCCAAGCAAAGGGGGCGGTGAAGTCCGAGCGCCCGGTCCTTTTCATTTCGTCGCGAAGACCAGCCGCGCTTCAGTCGAACGGGCGAGAATCCCGCCCGGTGCGCGAACCTTAGCCCTGGCCGGGAAGATCGGGCAAGAGGAATCGTCCCCCCGGCGATCTCTGGGACGTCTCTTCCCCCCCCTCGGTTGGCCAAGCCGCCCGCACCAACGTCGCTGCGCATCCCCTTCGCACCCCGCTCCCCAACCGACCGGGATGGGGGATGTGGCGCGAGTGCTCTGCCACCGCAACAAACAGGGAATGTGATCGATGGGTGGAGATGCGGTACAAGGCGACACATCCGGAGGTGTGTGATGCCGGCATGCAGATCGCTTCCGATGTGGGCTCGACGACGTATTCCCGCCAACGTCCCCACGAACCACGACCCTCTGGCGCAACCCAACCACCCGGCCAAACCATTCCTGAAGGGAATGCATAAGGGGATCTGGTTACGACTCGGCTCGTGAAGACGATCCCCATCGTGCCCGCTCCATGCCGCCCGGTCCACGCTTCGGGCCCTACGCAATCCGTCGGCCCGCGCAAGCATCCCGCCCCCGGCCGTATTCTGAAGTGCCCGGCCGAATTTCGGTTCCATCCTGGGCTCGACGACAAATTCCCGCCAACATCACCACGAGCCACGAGCCACGAGCCACGAGCCACGAACCACGGTCCACGGTTGTTGAGGTGACGAACCCCGAACCGTTCGGCTCCATCGGTTCCCCTGCCAGGGATCTGCCCGAGGGGGAGGATTGGGGAGAAGAACCCCAGGGGCTCACACCTGGCCGCCCACCGGGGGGCGGGCACCGACACCGACGCGACGTCTTAAGGATTGGGGGCCGCACCGACCCGCCAGACTTCCAGGCGATAGGGGCGGTCGAGACCACCGTCGGCGACTGGCTGCCACGCCTCATCCAGCCAAACCAACGGCGGGACCGCCAGTTCGAGTTGAGCGACCGGTCGCCAGCGGGGATCGTCCCGCGCGGGGCCCTGGAAGCCCGGCTCGCGCTGGCTCCGTTCCCCCACGATGACAAACGTGGGCGCTTGGTCGACCCCCGGCTTGCGGGTGAACTCGAGGTCCTGCACCGGCTGGACCACGGGGAGCCCGAGGGCCCGCAGATGGTAAACCAGCGCGGGCTCGGCATGCACATAGACCAGTGCATTGACCGGTTCTTTGGGAGAGAGCCCCAGGCTTTGCCGGACTGCGTCAAGCACCTGTCGGGCCCCTTCGGCCAAGCCCTGCTGGGGATGGCCAATCGACCCTTGCCACCCACCCACCTGTGTCCCGACCAGTGCGAGGATCAGCAGCAGCAGGCTCGCCCCGGTGGCCTGCGCCCAGGTCGTTCCGGTCCAAGTCGCCCCGGCCCGTCGCACGCCTGATGCAGTCGTCTCTCTCTGAGGGACTGCTCCCGGGTCCGATGTTTCTCGTGGCGCAGGCGACGCGTCATTATCCCCGGCGGCGTCCTCTCTTGCTGCGGAGCTCGACCAGCCGCCAACCCCGGCACCCGCCGCCAACCCACTGGCAACCAGCCAGGGGAGCGCCAATCGGGGGTAGGGGGTGTAGCCGGGGGTGGCCAGTGTGAGAGACACCCACCAGGCCGCGAGCAGCCAGAGGGGAAGTTCCCCCCAGCGTGTGCGACCCCTGGGAAGACAGAGAGAGATCAGCAGGCCGAGGACCGCGAGAGTGGTGACAGGCAGCGTTCCCCCCAACAGTGCTCCGCCAGCCAGCAGGATCCACCACCCCCAGTGGCGACCCGGGCGGCGTGTGGGACCACGGCCCAAGAGTGCGAGGACTGCCAGGCCCGCCAACCACCCGGCCCGGCAGAGGGGAGCATCGAGGAACGAGAGAGTCTGGTACTGGCGCACCACACTCGCCGCCATGCCCGACCAGCCGACGAGGTAGCGTCGATGATTGGCTGCCACAACGCTGTAGCCGCCCAGCGACTCGAGCCCCCACAGGCAAGGCAGCCACAGTAACCCGGCCACCGAAACCAGCACCACCACGCGTCGCAGCACACTCCCCAACGGGGGGGCTGGAGTGGTTTCACGTGAAACGGAACCGGAAGCCGGTCTCGTGCGGCGCGGCACAACGGCCTGTGTTTCACGTGAAACGTTGCCCGAGACCGGCAGCGACCCAAGCGCACCCGTGGCTGGGGAGTCTGTCGTTCCACGTGAAACGGCCATGGGGGTGGGTGAGGATCCTTGGGACACGCCCGGGAATGGGGCCGCTGTGGGAGGGGTGGCCTCCAGACCGGGCGGTGTCCCCTCGTCGCCGCTTCCTTGGGCGGCCCGACTGATGGAACCGCGTGCCGTTCCCCCCGGGGAAGTTGGTGAGGAAGTCGGGAGTGCTGTCGTTCCACGTGAAACGTTCGCGGGCGCGGTCGATGATCCCGGCGGCAGATCTGAAGAGGAGGTCGCCGACTGCGGAGGGTGAATCTGACCAGACCCCGCTCCTGCGGCTCTCATCTCTCCGCCGGTTCCAGGGAGAGAGTCGGGTCCCGTCGCGGGGGGGGCCGTTCCACGTGAAACGGCCCCCGGCAGGTCGCGAGGTCCCGGATGCTCCAGGGGGGAGG
>JBKCTR010000700.1:0-16928 GCA_046318755.1 Planctomycetaceae bacterium | reverse complement strand
GCGTAGAACTTGTCGAAGTCGTTCTCGCGGTCGACACCATAGAGGTGCAGGGTCTCGGCGGTCTCGCCAGAGACATCGCACAGGTGGGGGACCAGGCTCTGCATGCGGGCGGCGATTTCCTGGTTGCGGATGCTGGCCTCGATCTCGGTGGCCCGTTGGTCGCGGGCGAATTGCCCGTCGAGCTGCTGCAGCACATTGAGCTTGGCCCGCTGCACGGCCAGTGGATCGGCCGCCTGAATGTTGTCGACGGGAACACCCTTGGCCCGCACGAGGGTCGCCTGATGGGTGGCGGGGAGGAACGAACTCGCGAAGTTCTGGAAGCCGCCGTTGGGAATCCAGTCGTTGTTGAGCAGCACGTAGCCGGGGAGTTGCTGATTTTCGCTCCCCAGGCCGTACGAAATCCACGAACCGATGCTGGGGGCGGCGGCGATCGACCGGCCGGTGTGCATGAGCAGCGACTGGGCACCGTGCAGGGGAGTTTCACCCACGAGTGACCGCACGACGCAGAGTTCGTCGACCACCTGCCGCATGTGAGGGAAGAGGCTGCTGATCCAGAGCCCCGAGGTCCCGTGCTGGGCGAATTCCCACGGGCTGCCGAGCCACTTGCGACCGGCACTGATTGCCTGCGAGAGGGGATCGGGCTTCCACTTGGCGGGTTGGCCCGACAGGCGGGTCAACTCGGGCTTGGGGTCGTACGAGTCGACGTGCGAGACGCCGCCATCCATGAAGAGCCAAATGACCCGTTTGGCGGTGGGCTCGGCCAGAGGACGGGGAGGAGTGTCGGTCGACGCTCGGCAGTCGGCCGTAGACCGAAGTCCATTCAGCCCCTGCCACGCCAGCCAGCCAAAACCCATTCCGGCCGACTGCAGAAAATGCCGCCGGGAACCGGTGGCAGCCGACGGGAGGGGGGATTCCAGGTTCTCAGGGAACATACAGGAACTCCTTGAGGTTGAAGATGGCATGGGCCGCGTCTTGCCAGACCTCGAGAGAGGTCATCACGCGGTTGGCAGTCCCCCGCAGCGCGGCGCTCTGCTGAACCAACTGGGTCAGAGCGGAGATTTCCTGCGGCCGGGGAGGCCGGGCGAGGGCCCGCTGCAGCATCCGGCCGAGACGGTCGGCGGGCTCGGCAGCCCCATCCTCCACCACGTGCTGGCCCCACACGCGGGCCATCTCCTGTACGAAGGGATCGTTCAGCAGGGCGAGGGCCTGGTCGGGAACGTTGGTGACATCACGGCGTCCCACCGTCTGGCGGGGGAGAGGCTGGTTGAAAAGGGCCAGGAACCGCGGCGGCTCCATGAGGGTCATTTCGGTGTAGAGACTGCGGCGGCCTGCTCCATCGAGCGGACCCTGAAGCAGCCGTTTTTGGGTATCGACCGCGGTGCGATACGGCTCGATGGGGGGACCGAACAATTGCGGGTCGAGCCGTCCCGAGACCGCCAGCATCGAATCGCGGATTGCCTCGGCCTCGAGGCGGCGCAGTGGGTGATGGTGCCAGAGGCGGTTCTCGGGATCGACGGCGACCGCCTGAGGAGTGGGGACACTCCCCTGTCGCCAGGCGCTGGAGGTGACGAGCCTCTGGATCAATCGTTTGGTGGACCACCCGTCGGCCAGGAACTGGGCCGTGAGTGTGTCGAGCAATTCGGGATGGCTGGGGCGTTCTCCCAAGTGACCGAAGTCGTCGACGGTGCGGACCAGGCCTTCGCCAAACAGGTGTTTCCAGATGCGATTGACGTAGACCCGAGGGGTGAGGGGATTGCGATCGTCGGCAATCTGGCGGGCCCATTCGAGCCGGCCGCTGGACGTCTCGGCCGTGCGCGAGGGGAGCGGCCCCAGCAGCCGGATTCCCCCCCGGGGAACGCTCTCTCCGAATTCGGTGTATGAACCGCGCACGCCAATACGGTCGTCGCGTCCTTCGGGCCATTCCTCGACCGAACCTGCGGTGCAGTCGGGCTCGATCTGCCGTTCGAGATCCCGGTAGGCCGTGATCAGGCGGGACAGTTCGGGGCTGGCGGCGTTGGCATTGGGGAGCAGTTTCTGAACCAGTGCCTCGTTGAGCAGAGGGACGTCGTCGGGCAGGGTTTCCGCGCGGGACCAGCGTTCGACGGCGGCCTGCAACAGCCGGGCGAGGCGCAGAGCCCAATCGGCAGCGGCCGAAGGATTGGCCGAGGGGTCGAACAGAGGCTCGAACCGTGCCAGTTCATCGAGTGGCGGCAGACCGGCCGGATGCTGCGCGATTCTGGTAATGCCAAACCAGGAGCGGGGGTCATTCAGCTCGGCTTCCGAGGCCCCGCCATATCCGACGCGGGGGGGAAAGTAATTGTTGAACGCTTTGGTGGTGACCTCGAAATAGACCCGCCGGGGGAACGGGTCGATGCTGCCTTCCAGCGTGTCGAATCGACCGGCCAGAACCGTGAGCCACGAGGGTGTGGGGCGATTGAGAAATTGCAGGCGTTCGGAATTGAGGGCTCGATCGAGCACGAAGGTGTAGGACGCAAACTTCCCACCCGCCAATTGCAACGAGAGAGTGACTGGCTGCAGGGGATCGAGCTGCGGGCTCTGCAGGCTGCCTGCGAGCCGGGGAGACCAGAGATGGGTGTACCGTCCGGCGGGGACGATCTGCTGAAGTGCGGCGTCCCCTTCGTCGGCGATGATCAACTCTCCCTCGCGGGCGTAACCGTGCTTCGCGCCCAGCCCCGCGAGTTTCCAGTCTCCAAGGGGTTGCGGCTGGGTGAAGTCGGCAACCACGGTGAGGTTGGCGAGGTTGGAATCTCGTCGACGTTGCCGTTCGGCGGCAAATTCTTCGGGAGTGATCGCGTTCGACAGCGAGCGCTTCCAGAATTCCACGAGGCTGCCCGGGAAAGCGGGCGAAGGGGTGGCATCGGCGGGAATGCCGCGGAGGGTGGCGGCAATGATTTCGGGCTCGGCGGCGGTCAGCCAAAGCCGGGCAAGTTCCTGCCGAATCTGCTGTTTGATTGGACGCAGACGTTCGATGAGGCCCTCGTTGGGATCGACGGTGTCCAGCGAGCGGACACTGAATCGGGTACTCATCAGCATGCCCGCCAGAGAGTAGTAGTCGCGCTGTTCGACCGCGTCGAGCTTGTGGTCGTGGCATTGGGCACAGGCGAGAGTGGTGGCCAGGAATCCCTTGCCCAGCGTGTCGATCATATTGGCGACCGCCTCCTGGCTGACTCCATCGGCGGCCGCGCTGTCTCCATGCCGGCGTTCCCCGAGACGAAGTGCCAGCGGCCCCAGCAACGCTTCATTCCGCCGGGTGAGCGGATCGAGCCGCGGTTCGAGTTGATCGCCTGCGAGTTGTTCCAGGATGAGCCGGTTGAAGGGAACGTCGTTATTGAACGCACGCGTGAGATAATCGCGATAGCGCCAGGCGTTTTTGGCGGGAACGTCCCATTCATAACCATGGGTGTCGGCATAGTGCACCACGTCCATCCAGTGCCGGGCCCAGCGTTCGCCAAAGTGGGGACTGTCGAGCAGCGTGGCGACCAATTGGTCGTACCAGTCCGCCGAGGTGCTGGTGGAGAACCGTACCCTCAACTCCGGAGTGGGGGGGAGTCCGGTGAGGACGAGGCTGAGACGGCGGATAAGGGTGTCGCGGTCCGCTTCCGGAACAGGCTGCAGCCCCTGCGATTCCAGCCGGGCGAGCACGAACCGGTCGACCTCGGTCCGGGGCCAATTCGTCTGTTGGACCGGGGGCGGCTCCACAGGCTGCAGCGGTTTCAGGCTCCACCAGTCGAGACGGTTGTGGAATTCGGCCTCCCAGTCGGATGACTTGTCGCGGCGGGTCACGGTTCCCTCGCGCGGGTCGGGGGCACCCCGGCGAATCCACTCGGCCAAGTCGGCGACGATGGCCGCCGGGAGCTTGGGCTGCTTCGGGGGCATGGCCGCCACACCCTCTGCATGCCGCACCGCCTTCAGCAGCCGGCTGCGGTCGGGTTCGCCCGGTACAAGCGCCGGTTCCCCCGAGTCGCCTCCCTGTTGCCAACCCGCTTTGAGGTCGAGGCGCAGGCCCCCCTGCAATTCCCGGGCATTGGCACTGTGGCAACGGTCGCAGTGCTGCACCAGCACGGGGCGGATGCGGGTCTCGAAGAACTGCAGGTCGTCATTCGCCCGGACTGGTGCGAAGTGGGCCAGAACCCACAGAACTGCCATCCAAATGCCCCACTGCAGCGTGGGAAGAGGGGACCGACAGGCAGTGGAGTGCGGCGAGGCGATTCGCATCTCGACTTTGGGTCAGGAGAGAGGTGGAGCGGGTGGACTGACGACGCCGCCGGGGGCAGCAAACCAGAAGGACGTGCTCAGTGAGCAAGATCCGTGCGGGGAACGGTTCGTTCAAGGATAATCGATTGTTGATCCGAAAGGAATTTCCCCCCGCTTCCGCGGTCGACAAGGGGACCACGGGGCACGATCACTGCAGTGTCTCGCCGGAATGAGGAGCGGGCGATGCCGTGCGTTTCCGGGCCCAGGCGATGCGAGTCAGGCATGCCAAAAACGGATCGGGTTGGCCGCCCCTGGAAACAGAACACGGCATTCCCGGTCGAGACTGGGAATGCCGTGTGAGGTTGAGGAGTGACCCGACCGGGATCAGGGGAGCGGCACGGTCTGCAGCCGCAGCACACCGTCTTGTTGACGGATGACCACGGCGAGATTGTCGCTGAGGCGGTCGAGCTGCACGGTCCCGGCGAGATCGGCGATGGTTTCGAACGTCTGGCCTTCGGTCAGCTTCTCACCCGGAACCGGTTGGGTGATCCCCTCTTTGCGGCCGATGTCGCGGGTGCTGATTTTCATCACACCCCGGTTGTTGTTGCTCATCAACAGAAAGTTTTCGTCGGCCTTCTTGTAGACGATCATGTCGAGGGGCATGTTGCGGTTCCCCAGTTCGGCGACGGTCGTGCCGCGGGTCTTGTCTCCCTTGGACAGGCTGGCCAGGGGGAAGCGGACCAGCGGGGTGCAGGTGAACCCGGCGAGGACCGACGGTTCACCGTCGATGGTCATGGTGACGAACGTGCGGACGGTGGCGTTGTCTTCCAGCTTGCCGTGGGCCCCGTGGTAGATTTCGATGGGGGTTCCCGTCGCATTGTCCGAGAATGGGAAGGCGATTTCGCGGATCCGCGAGGGGGCGTCTCCGGCGGTGACACCGGCCACCAGCACCTTGCCCGAGGCGTAGGCGATATCGGTGACGGTCTCATCCCGTCGGTTGCGGGCCCGGGGGCCCTCGCCGGTGATCTTGTCTTCCGGAGGATTGGGCAGCGTCGCCTTGAGGAAAGGGACAGTCTTGAGGTCGAGCAGACTCACGGCACCGGCAAGATCGATGCGGGCGAGGGCGGGAGACTTGGTTTCGCCCAGCGAGAGCGAGAGGTAGATCTGCCCCGAAAGGGGGTTGACCGCGAGGTCGTTGACGGCGATGGGGGTTTTGACGCCGGGGAGTTTCTCGAGAGCGGCCGACAGATTCTCGATATTTCGGGGAGAGACGGCGCTGGCGGGTGCGGCATCGCGGGTGTCGATGGCGAAGACGGCCGCTCCCTTCGCATCTCCTACGAAGAGGACCCCATCGGGTCCGAAGGCGAGTTGACCCGCCGAGGCGAGATCGGGAGTTCCGTCCTTCAGTCCCCACTTGTGGGCCGCCTGGGCGACGGAGCCCAACGCGAACAGGCTGGAGAGGGTGAGCGTGATCAGGGCAGGACGCATGCGGCAGGTTCCTTGCGAAGGGACAGGGGCCAGACGACCGACCCGGGCGACATGGTCCGGAACGGTTCGCGGGATTATCAACCAGCACCTCTCGAAAACGCAACTGCGTCGAGCTGGCGAGCGCTGTCACAGAGCGCTGCGGGACGGTCACCGCGACTCGCAACGCGATGTCAACCGGACGCGGGTGGCCGGGTCTGTTCGGCGATGCTGTAGTCGGCGGGGCGATGGGCGGGGTTGGCAATCAGCAATTCGGCCAGCCAGCCCAGGGCGAACAACAGCTTGGCCAGAACGAGGTGGCCCACACCCAGAGTCAGCAGCAGTGCGTCGACTCGCTGAAGCGGTCCCCCCGCGAACAGCCCCCGCAGGCCGAGGACGCCAAGGGCCAGCAGGCCGACGACCACTGCCAGCAGGGCCATACCACCCAACAAGTGCATCGGGCGGCTGCCATGCGTGGTCTGGTACCTCACGGTGAGCAAATCGAGAAACCCGCGATGAAACCGCCGCAGGCCATACTTGCTGTGCCCATGGGGACGGGCCCGATGGTGGACGTCGATCTCGGTGACACGGAATCCGCGGGCGTGGGCGAGGGCGGGAATGAAACGGTGCCGTTCCCCGTAGAGGGACAACTCGCGGGCCACCTCTCGGCGGAAGCATTTGTAGCCGCAGTTGTGGTCATGCAGTGCGAGCCCGGTCAGGCGGCTGACCATCCAGTTGAAAACTTTGCTGGGCTTGGTCTTGTGCCAGGGGTCCAGCCGGCGGATCTTCCAGCCGTTCACCAGGTCGTACCCCTCTCCCAGTTTTGTCAGAAAGCGGGGGATCTCGGTGGGATTGTCTTGCAGGTCGGCATCGAGGGTGAAAATGATCTCGCCACGGGTGGCCTGCAGGCCCGCCGCGAGGGCTGCGGCCTTGCCGAAGTTGCGGCGGAAGCGGAGGCCACCCACCGCGGGATCTTCGCGCGCCAGCTCGCCGATCACACCCCAGCTTCTGTCGGTCGAGCCATCGTCGACGAACAGCAGTTCCCAGTCTTGCCCGACCCCGTCACAGGCGGTGGCGATCTGGGCGTGCAGTTCGCTCAGGCTCGCGTGCTCGTTGAAGACGGGAACGATGATCGACAGCATGGAACCGGTGGGCCACGGGGAAGGGGCGAAGGCAGGGGGGGGGCGAACCAAGCCCGCGTCGCGGATTGTGACGAAGCGGCCGTCGCTTCGCCATGAACCGGCGGGAAAAAGGGGGGGGGCCGCCGCCCGAGGGAATCGGACCCTGGAGGTCGGAGGGGGGGGATCGGATGGGGGGGGCCGCGAAAACCGTTACAGTTTCCAGTCGGACTCGGCGAGTTGGGCGCGGGCCCGCCAGATCGATTCGAGCACGAACTGCACCGCCTCTTCTTCGGCGAAGGGGCTCAGGATATACGACTTGAGTGCCACCGTTGGCTCGCCGTACTCGCTCTCGCGGTAGCAGTCTGTCAATGAGATGACCACTCCCCGTCCCTGCAGCGCCTCGGACTGGATGATCTCGAAGATGCGGCGGTTGTACTGATTGTGGCGTTGGAGCAGGTCCCGGTAACTGGCGTCGGTCCGTTCCAATTCGGGGATCTTGAAGGTGTCGGTGCCGGGGGGATAGACGCGGAACAGCGTGACCGGCCCATGATTGCCACCATTGAGCACGTGGGTCGCCTCGTGAGATTCGAGCTGTTCGCGCAGTGCCTCGGCCATCGAGACGACGTGACCCAGCAGGGCCCGCAGACCGTTTTTGCCAAACAGCAGCAGGTTGGCGAGGGCGGCCATGGCACCCGAGGCGGAGCGGGACGTTTCCAGGGTGTACTGACCGGGGTGATACTCTCCCGATTGAAACAGATAGGGCATCGCGTCTTTGGTGCGGGCGATGAGTTTCAGATCGGACGAGTCGCGCAACAGGAACAGGCTGGAGATATAGGGAGTGAAGCCCGTTTTGTGAAAATCGATGCCGATCGAGTCGGCGAGCCCCAGATGCCGCATGCGGTTGCGGACAATCGCCAGGGCGCGCACTGTGCGGCGGCGGAAACCGAGCGGGTTCGACTCGAAGTCGTAGTCGTTGAAGACGCTCCAGGCCCAGCCGATGACGGCGTCGGCGTGCAGGTGGGGGATGTAGTCGAGATCGAACTCGCTCACCAGGCGGTCGCGCAGGGCGTGCAGCGCCTCGAGGTCATCGACCCCGAAGGCGTCGGTCGTCCCCATGGTGGCGATGATCGCCCCGATCCTGCGCCCCTGTTTCAGGAGGTCGCGGCAGATGGTTTCGGTGAGGCAGGGCCGAATCTCGTTGTTCGCATCGGAGGGGACCAGCACCAGGTTGTCGTACCCCAGGCCCAGCCAGCCGCAGACGGTCTTGGCGGCGTAATGGGCCCGTTCGGAACAGACAATCGCCATGGGTTCACGCAGGCCGTGCGACATGGTTCCCGGGGCGGCCTTTTCGACCCCGAGCCGGACTCCATAGAGGGTGGTGCCAGTGCCGCCAAACGTGAAGATTCCGACCGAATTGCGGGGGTCGTAGCCGACCAGGCCGGCGGTAATGGCCGAGGCTTCCACCTCGGCGAGGGCCACCTGCCGCGAGCTCTCTTCGCTGACCAGGTTGGGATTGTAGATCGAGGGAAGCAGACCCCCGATGATGCTGGGGATGGTGGGGGGAGAAATGACGTTGATCTGGGCGCGGGGATGGCCCCAGATGAACATGCCCGAGAGGTGCTGCACGAGCCGTTGGGTAATTTCTTCCAGTTGGCCTGGATTCTCCCCCATGCGCAGGGCGCGGGCCCCTTCGAAATCGGGTTCGACGGGAGTTCCCAGCAGCGGGGTTTTGGATTTCAGCGCGTCGACGGCGTCGAGCGTTCGGAGAACCGAGAAGGCGAAGTAGGCATCGTGCACGCGGTCGGAGACCGGTTGGGGAAACGCCTGTCGCAGCTCGTGCACCAACTGCTGGTAGTGAGAGGTCATAGGTGGGGCATCGCGAGGCGGGAAGTCGGACGCCGGCGATCATAGACCGGCAACCGGCGGCGCCAACAGGCCAGGAGTGGGATGTTCAGTGACTGTTGGTCGCCGGTTTAAGGACGGGACCTCGGGGTGAGTTCTCGGGACCCGGCGCGACCCTGCCCGCGGTCAATCCCCGTTGGTCTTGGCCGCCACCGCTCTGGGGGCGAACACGGACCGAGGTTGCGGCACGAGACCGGGGGCTGTGTGTCAAGCCGCCGACGGGGGGCAAGCTGCCCACGGGGGTCGGCCTGCCAACGGGGTTGGATGGAGAAAGTGCTGTTCGCGCACCATCAAAACAAGCAGGGCGGAGAGCCAACGTGCGTCGGCGCTCCGCCCCGGGAGAGAGAGGGGAATCTTGTAATCGATTACTTGGTCGGCTTCCGCGCCGGGGGGGCGCCGGAGCCCGCCGCCGGGGTGTTGGCCGGTCGGGGAGCAGTGCCTGCGGCGGGCTTGGGGGCTGTGCCGGTTGTGGGCTTGGTGGTGGCGGGACGGGTTCCTTCCGCCTGGGTCGCCTTGGGCTTGGTGCCGCCGGTTCCCGAGGCGGGCTGCACATTCTCGCCCGCGGTGTAGCGTTGGTTGAGATATTGAATGACCGCATCGGTGATGTCTTCCCGGTTGCGGTGCCAGGTGACCGTCTGCAGCATGGTGCGGGTCAGCTCGTTCGGGTTCTCGACCGACTCATCGAGCTTGTGGGCATTGAGCACCATCGAATAGCCGTTGGTCTCGGCGAACTTGTCGAGCGCCTTTTGCACCATCTGGAACATCTCGGACTGGATTTCGAGTTCGCGTCGCATGACCTGCTGCTTGGCCACGGCGGCGTAGGTCTTGGCGCTGGTTTCGAGCTTGATGAGCTCTTCTTCCTTGGAGACCATCTCGGCGCTGTCGAAGTCGAGCTGCTGATCGCGAACATCGCTCATCAGGGCTGCCTTCTGCTGCTGCAACTGATCGAGCTTCTGCTGCTTCGCCTTCTTGAGTTCGAGCAATTCGTCACGCAGTTTTTTGAACTGCTCGGATTCCAAAAAGACCCGCTCCGTGTCGAGGACGGCGATCTTCTGGGGAGTGTTGGCATTGGCGGCCGCCGGTGCCTGAGCCCGGACCGATGACGGAGCGACCATCGCCAGAGCTCCCCAGAGACTGGCCGACCACAGCAGGGACTTGCGCACGGGAGAAAACTCCGTGAGGAGGGATTCGAGACAGGAGGTTTCGAGACGGGAGGGGGACACAGCGCACCAAGTCCATTCGCCGACCACTTGCCCGGCCAGCGGCACTTGGGGCAAGAGCCAGGGAATTGGCCTCGGGGCCATGGCGGGGGCTATATGTCAGGTGTTTGAAAACTCGTCAAGACGAGGTTCTGAAGACGAGTTGCCCAGGTTGACCGGTCTGCCCTGTTTGCCAGATTGCCGGTCCGCACAGCCTTAGTCGTTTGCCATGATCGACGCTCGCGTGCTGGGGGAGATCCGTGGAACCGAGGCGCGGAGGAGAACTTTCACTGTGCGGAGGGGACCAGCGGGCGGAGGGGTCACCCGGGAGGGGACAAGCGGGGGGCGGCGGCGGCTCGGCATCCCCACGGTACGATTTCCCCCCAGTGGGCCGACTCGATATCCTCTCGCATGACCCCCGAGCGGTGCCGGTGTGCCTGCTCATCAAACCCGTTGCCTGCCGTTCCCTGTTCTCGGGACTGGCAGCCCGAGCTGGAGTGCGATGCGATGCAGTTCCCCCAGATGCTGCGCGTGCGGCAGAAGTTCAACAATCCCCGCGTTTCCGACATTCCAGGCGAGGTCGAGAGCCAGTTGCGGTCGCTCTCACTGGGTCGGAAGGTGCGACCCGGGCAGACGGTGGCCATCACCGTTGGCAGCCGGGGAATCGCCAACATCGACATCATCACCAAGGCGATCGTCCAGCATTTTCAGCGGCTGGGGGCGGTTCCCTTCGTCGTGCCGGCCATGGGGAGCCATGGGGGAGGGACGGCCGAGGGGCAGCGGGCGATTGTCGAGGGATACGGCATCACCGAGGCAACGATGGGCTGTGAGATTCGCTCTTCGATGGAGACAGTGATTGTCGACCACACCCCCCACGGTGTGCCGGTCCATTTCGACAAACAGGCTTTCGGTGCCGACCATGTGGTGGTGGCGGGGCGTGTGAAGCCGCACACCAACTTTGTGGGGGAGATCGAGAGTGGTCTGCACAAAATGATGCTGATCGGTCTGGGGAAGCACAACGGGGCCAAGATCTACCACCGGGCGATCATGGATTACAACTGGTATGACATTGTCACCTCGGTGGGCGAGAGCGTGCTGCAGAAGTGCAAAGTGGTCTGCGGAGTGGGGATTGTCGAAAATGCCTTCGACGAAACCGCTCTCATCGCCGCCGTTCCCCCCGAGACATTTTTGCAGCGCGAGAAGGAACTCTTGGTGCTGGCGAAAGAGTGGATGCCCCGGCTGCCATTTGACGACGTGCACCTGCTGATCATCGACGAGATTGGCAAGAACATCAGCGGCACAGGCATGGATACGAATGTCATCGGCCGCAAGTACAACGATCACAAGGCGACTGAGCGGGACCGGGCCAAGGTGCGGACCATCTTCGTTCGCAGCCTCACCAAGGCGACCAAGGGTAATGCGACCGGCATCGGCATGGCCGAGTTCACCAATCGGCGCACCGCTGAGGCGGTCGACCGCAAGATCACCGCCATCAACGCCATCACGGGAGGTCATGCCCCGGCGGCGGCCATTCCCATCTGGTACGACACCGATCGGGAAGTACTCGAGAATGCCTTCCCGACAATTGGTCTGCCCGAGCCTCCCGAGGCCCGCGTGATCCAGATTTCGAACACGCTGCATCTCGCGGAAGTTTTGGTCAGCACGGCCTATCGACCCGAGGTCGAACAGCGGTCCGATCTGGAAATCGTTGGACTCCCCTCCGACCTGGCCTTCGACGCGTCTGGCAACCTCTTTCCCGTGGCGGCCCACTGAGTTTTCCGGCTCAATCCGGTTCCCGTGTTCTCATCAGCCCGCGCTCGCGGACTCAGGAGTTTCGCATGTTCGTTACCAAATCGTGGCCGGGGTGGCTGGTTGGCATGGGGCTTTGTGCCGTCGCCCTCTTGTGTGTCCCCTCTGCGCGTCTGGGGGCCGAAGACAAGGCCGATGCCAAGTGGCGGCCGCTGTTCAACGGCAAGGATCTGGACGGGTGGATTCCCAAGATTCGCGGCGAAAAGCTGGGAGACAACTACGGCAACACGTTTCGCGTCGAGAATGGCGTGCTGAAGGTCGCCTACGACCGCGAGAAATATCCCGAGTTCAAGGAGAAATTCGGGCACCTGTTTTATCGCGAGCCCTTTTCGAATTACCGCCTGCGGGTGGAATACCGCTTCACCGGCGACCAGTGTGCCGGAGGACCGGGCTGGGCCTTTCGCAACAGCGGAGTGATGGTGCATGGGGAAGACCCGGCCGGGATGGCGCTCGACCAGGATTTTCCCGCCTCGATTGAGGTGCAGTTGCTGGGAGGGCCGGGGCAGGGAGACCGCCCCACGGCCAACCTGTGCACTCCGGGAACCAATGTGGTGATGGGGCAGGAACTGGTCACCCGGCACTGCACCAATTCGAAATCGAAAACCTACCACGGCGACCAGTGGGTGACGGTCGAGCTGGAGGTGCGGGGAGATCAAGTGATCCGCCACCTGATTGACGGGCAGGTGGTGTTGGAATACCAGCAGCCGCAGCTTGACCCTCGCGATGCGCATGCCAAGGAGTTGGCGGCGAAGCAGGGGGGGCAACTGTTGCTCAAGGGGGGGACCATCTCGCTGCAGTCGGAGAGCCACCCGGTGGAATTCCGCCGAGTCGATATCCAGGTGCTCGAGTAGTCGGACGGGATCGTGGCGACACGGGGGGCACTTTCCACAGCCAACTCGGCCGTGGCGAGAGGCAGGCCGGGTTCCGCAGGTCCCGCACGGCGATTCGGGGAACCGTCGCGTTCGGGGCCGGGGAGCCTTTGAACTGGTGGCTGGCGGAGGCGTAGCAGGATCGGCCGCCCGCGTGACGGCGAAAGTGCTGCCTCAGGCGTCCGCTGCACCTGGATCGGACGCCACCGGGTCAAACGAAATCGTGGTCGATTACATCGTGCGGGCCAGTTCGACCAGCGTGCGGACCATCACTCCGGTACCCCCTCCCTCGCGATGAGGCTTGTCCGCGGCGGCGAAGGCCGGGCCGGCGATATCGAGGTGGACCCAGGGCTTGTCTCCCACGAAACGCTCCAGAAACTTGGCGGCGGTGATCGCTCCCCCCCACCGCCCCCCGACATTCCGGATGTCGGCCACGTCGCTCTTGATGAGGTCGGCGTAGTGGTCGAACATCGGCAATTGCCAGGTGTCTTCTCCCACCGCCTGCGAGGCCGACAGCACCCGGTCGCACCACGCCTGGTTGTTCGACATCGCTCCCACCACATCTTCCCCCAGTGCCACCACGCAGGCCCCGGTCAGTGTGGCGAGATCGACGAGGTAATCGACCCCTCGCGACAGCGCCAGATCCAACACGTCGGCCAGCACGAGGCGCCCCTCGGCATCGGTGTTCTGCACCTCGATCGTGACCCCCCGCCGGGAGCGCAGCACGTCTCCCAGTTTCATGGCCCGACCCCCGGTCATGTTCTCGACCAGGCCCACCATGCCGATGACATTCACAGGGAGTTTCAACCGGCTGATGGCCACCACGGCGGCCAGAACCGAGGCTGCCCCGGCCATATCACATTTCCTGGTCAGCATGCCGTCGGTCGGCTTCAGCGAGAGTCCGCCGCTGTCGAAGGTCACTCCCTTCCCGACCAGTCCCAAGACCTTGTGACCGGCGGCGGGGGCGCCGCGGTACTCGAGAATCACCAGTCGCGGCGGGCGGCCACTGCCGCGGGCCACCGCCAGCAGCGAGCCCATTTTCTCTGCTTCGAGCGCCTGTTGATCGAGCACTTCGCAGTGGATGCCAGCGGCGCTGGCGAGGGTGACCGCCTGGTTGGCGAAGCTCTCTGGGTAGATGTCTTCCGCGGGCAGGTTGACCAGACGGCGCGCCAGGTTGACCGATTCCCCCAGAATCTGGCCGGTGGTGGCGGCGGCATTCAGCTCGGCCGAGTTGGCTTCGGCGGGCACCAGCAGAATCAACTCTTCGAGGGGCTGGCGTTTCTTCTCGGCGCGGAACAGGTCCTGCCCCTCGCCGCCAATTTCAAAAGCCGTGACGGCCAGTTGGACCAGGGAGGCGGGAGCAAGATTGGCCGAGGGGACGGCCCGCAGACTGAGAGCCACCTGTCGGGTGGGCTTGCCGGTGATGGTCCGGGCGGCGGTCTGCAGGGTGCGGTTGAGAGTGCGCACACTGAGCGACTCGACCGGCCCCAGCCCAGCCAGCAGCAGACGCTGGGCGTTGGTGCCCGCTGGGGCGGGAATCTGACACAGTTCCCCCAGTTTGCCCTGAAAATCCTGTTGAGCGCGGAGCCGCTCGAGCAGCCCCCCCAGCGACTGATTGAATTGGGCCAGTTCCCCTTCGAGGGGAAACCCTTCTGGCAACAGCATGATCAGCCAATCGGCGGGACTATCACCGGGAATGACAGGGCTAAAAGCAAGTTTCATTGAGGGGGACCAGAAATCGCGCGGGGGGGAGGATCAGGCTCTCAGCGAACCGGGCTGTCGCTCGCTGCCGGTGAATCTCGCGGGTGAAGTCGCTCCCGACCCGCTGCCAGGAAGCGGGGGATGGCAGGGGGGGCGGGAGGTGATCAGACGTTGAGATTTCCAGACCGTTGCGAAGACAAAACGGTTCTGCAGTTTTATAGCGAAATCTGGTCCAAAGACCCATCGGTGACTGGATGTTCCGCGGTGCGGAAACAGTGGGCGGGAGCTGCCGGGGATCGAACTGCCAGAAAAAGAACCAATTTCCCCTCGTTTTGGGATGAGCCACAACGGCGGGAGGTTGCCGGGATGTGGTTGCCGGGACGAATTCTGTGGGGCTGTTCCCGCGGAAGGCGGAAGTTGAGAGAAGCTGAGAAGCGGTGGGACCGGTGGACTTGCAAGCTGGTGTGAACGGAATATAATGCCGCCTAACGCGTCTGCGGGTGTAACTCAGTGGTAGAGTACCACGTTGCCAACGTGGTTGTCGTGGGTTCGATCCCCATCACCCGCTCTCGTGGCAAGTCAGCTGGCGGCAGGTTCGCCGGAATGGTCCAAGCGGCCCGTGGGAGGCAGTCTCCCTCGGGCCGTTAGCCCTTTCACACCGGCGGGCTTTTGTCCCGGCGTTTGTTGAACCACGGTGGTCTCTTTTCGGACTGCCGTGGCTTTCGGACGTGCCGACCGCTCGGGGGTTGTTGATCTGGGGGGAGTGTCTGCCGCACTTGTGCAGATCCGTTTCTCCGGTTTGCAGCAGGGCAATGTTCCTGTCACGCGGGGTGGTTTGTCGATCAGCCGGTCTGACCGAATCCCCACCGCAGTGGGACGTGACTTGCCAGACGGTCGGCGTGCAGCACGCTTCGCCCGCAGGGCGGTTGGCCTGCTGTGCGTTGCACTTCGGATTTTCGATTGCAGTCACCAGTCGGGTGGACGAGTTGAAGGAAACATGACAGACACAACTACAGACGTTGCCGGACAAACGATGAGCGCGGTTCCCGAGCAGCGGCGGCTCGATTTGAAGGTCAAAATCGAGTCGACCGGGCCGTGTCGGAAGCGGGTGTTTGTCACCGTTCCCCGGGCCGAGATCGATTCGACGCTGTCGAAGTCGCTGCGGGAACTGATCGTTTCCGCCGATGTGCCAGGCTTCCGCAAGGGGCGGGTTCCCCGCTCGCTGGTCGAGAAGCGATTCCGCCGCGAGGTCAGCGGCCAGGTGCTGCAGCGGGTGCTGATGGAAAGCCTCGAGCAGTTGGCCGAAGAGCACAACCTCGACGCCATCAACGAGCCCGATCTCGACGTCACCACGCTCGAAATCCCGGAAGCGGGCGATTTCGAGTTTGATTTCGAGGTGGAAGTCCGGCCCGAGTTCGACCTGCCAGATTACAGCGGTCTGAAGATTCGCCGTCCTGTGCGGGAAGTGACCGACGAAGAAATCAACGCCAGTATTGACGCCTATCGGGAACAGTTCGCGACGATGTCCGAGCCCCTCGACACCCCGGCGGAAGCGGGTGACCTGGTGATCGGTGATGTGCGGGTCGTCTTCAACGGCGAAGAGTTGGGGCGGCGTTCGGGGGTGCAACTGCGGGTGGCTCCCCGGATTCGGTTCCTCGATGCCGAGGTCACCGAGGCGGACAAGATTCTGATGGGGGCGACCCCCGGGGCGAAGCTGTCCTTGCCGGCCAAGATTTCGATGGAAGCTTCCCGCGCCGAATTGCGGGGAGAAACCGTCACCGTCGAGGTCGAAGTTGAGGATGTACGCCGCAAGACGCTCTTCGACACCGAGCGGCTGGCCAATCTGTTTGGTCACGAATCGGTGGAGGATTTGCGGAAGTGGTTCCATACCGTGCAGGACCGGCAGTTGAAGTTCCGCCAGCGGCAGGCGGTTCGGGAACAGGTGCTCGAACAGATTTCGGCCTCGGCCCAGTGGGAACTGCCCGAGAATCTCGTGTTGCGGCAGGTCGAAAATGCCCTCCGCCGCGAAGTTCTGGAAATGCGGGAAGCGGGTTATACCGATCAGCAGATCTCGGCCCGGCAGGCCGAGATGCGGCAGAACCAGCTCTCCGAAACCCGTCAGGCACTCAAGCAGCACTTCATTCTCGACAAGCTGGCGACCGAGCAGAACATCGAGGTCGCTCCGGAAGAGAAAGAGCTGGAGATTCTGAACATGGCCCAGCAGTCGAGCGAGAGCCCCCGCAAGGTGCGGGCGCAGCTCGAACGGCGGGGAATGATGGAGAATCTCGAAGCCCAGATCCGCGAACGCAAGGCGGTCGACTTCATTCTCGAAAAGGCCAGCTTCGAAGACGTTCCCGATCAGTGGACCCCTCCCGAAAACTCGCATCCAGTGGAACTTGCCCTGTGCGAACTCGCGGCGGTGGCGGAACCCGCCGTCGAGGGAGAAGCTGCGGGCTGATCCCCAGCTCCTGTTTCCACCGGTTCGAGTGAGAGACACTATTCTCTCACTCGACATTTCTCCTAGAATTGCCTCGCCACACCCGATCCAGCCGCTGGGTCGGGTGTCTTGGTGCGCAGACTCCTCTCTGTCCTCCTGGGGAAGTTCATGTTTGACTCGTACGCCGGTCCCATCATCCCCTCTCTGCAAC
>JBKCTR010000699.1:0-3957 GCA_046318755.1 Planctomycetaceae bacterium | reverse complement strand
GTGATCTTCACCCCATGGTGCGATTCGTACCGGTCTTTCAGGCCCCGCAAAATCGAAATGGTGTCTTCGACCGTGGGCTGCTGCACAACCACTGGCTGAAACCGCCGTTCGAGAGCCGGGTCTTTTTCGATGTGTTTGCGGTACTCGTCGAGCGTGGTGGCCCCCACGCAGTGCAGCTCTACCCGCGCCAGAGCGGGTTTCAGCAGGTTCGACGCGTCGACCGCCCCTTCGGCCCCACCCGCCCCCACCACCGTGTGCAGTTCGTCGATGAACAGAATGATCCGCCCCTCGGCCTCACCCACCTCGCGCAGCACCGCCTTGAGGCGGTCTTCGAACTCACCCCGGTACTTGGTCCCGGCGATCAGCGCGCCCATGTCGAGGGCCACGACGGTCTTGTCTTTGAGGTTTTGCGGAACATCCCCCAGCACAATGCGGTGCGCCAGCCCCTCGACAATCGCCGTTTTGCCCACCCCCGCTTCGCCAATCAGCACCGGATTGTTCTTCCGTCGGCGGGAGAGAATCTGGATGACACGGCGAATCTCGGTGTCGCGGCCGATGACGGGATCAATCTTTCCCTGTCGGGCCGCCTCGACCAGATCGCGGCCATACTTCGCCAACGCCTGGTATTTCTCTTCTGGATTCTGGTCGGTCACCTGCTGCCCCCCGCGGACCGATTTGAGGGCCTTCAAGACATCGGCCTCGTTGACCGCGTGCATCTTGAGGATTCGGCCCACCGGATCGTCCAGCTGGGTCATGGCCAGCAACAGGTGCTCGGTCGAGACGAATTGGTCCTTCATGCCGTTGGCCAGGGACTGGGCCGAATCCAGCAGCTTCGCCGTGGTCTGCGACAGCCCCACCTCGCCCGTACCGCCGCTCATCTTGGGCAGACGATCGAGCTCGCCCTTCACGATCGCATCGAGCTGCGCGAGGTTCGTGCCAATTTTCTGCAGCAGTGGACGAACCACACCCTGATCTTCCTGCAACAGGGCGGCCAGCAGGTGCAGGGGCTGCAGTTGCTGATTCCCCTTGTCGGCCGCCAGGTCGCGGGCATGCTGCAGAGCTTCCTGAGCCTTGACGGTGAACTTGTCGATGCGGAAAGCCATGGATGGTGTCCTTGTGGAACGGGCGATGGGTCGGCGCGCAGCGCGGTCTGGGAAACCCCGCTGGGGAAGGTCCAACCGACCGCGCCGTGGGGCGGCTGGAGAGGAAGAGAGGCCGGGAACCCGACCTGGGCAGCATCAAACCCTCTGGAGGGCTTGATTCAGAAAAACAAAACCAACGCTGACGATAAGAATCCCCCCGACTGGCCAGGGCCTTCAGGGGGAGGCCATTGTCTCATTTCCGGAGGGGATCTGTCGGTCGTCCCTCACCACAGACATCTCACCTGCCCCGAGACCGGCCAACGCTCGGCCGGCCTCGGGGCCACGGTTCGATACTCAATCCTTCTTCTCGAACTCGGCGTCGATGACATCCTCCTGCGGGGACGATTTCGCCCCCTCGCCGCTGCCGGGGCCGCCCTGCGACTGCATGTGCTGGGCGAAGGCCTGGGCGGCCTGCATCAGCTCCTGCACCGCCTGGTCGATCGCCGCCGGGTCATCCCCTTCGGACTTCGACTTCACCTTCTCCATCGCACCCTCAATCGCGGTTTTCGACGAGGCGTCGATCTTGTCCGCATGTTCCTTCAGCAGCTTTTCGGTGTCGTAGATCCGACGGTGCGCTTCGTTGCGCGATTCGGCCAGCTTCCGCTTCCGGGCGTCTTCGTCGGCATGCGAATCGGCATCCCGCTTCATCCGCTCAATCTCATCCTTGCTGAGCCCGCCCGACTGCTCGATGCGAACCTTCTGTTCCTTGCCGCTCCCCATGTCCTTGGCGCTCACATTCAGGATGCCGTTGACATCCAGACTGAAGGCCACCTGAATCTGGGGCACACCGCGCGGTGCTGGAGGAATTCCTTCCAGGTTGAACTGGCCCAACAGACGGTTGTCGTTGGCCATCTTCCGTTCGCCCTGGAACACCTTCACCGTGACAGCCGTCTGATTGTCGGCCGCGGTGCTGAAGATCTCCTTTTTCTCGGTCGGGATGGTGGTGTTCCGTTCGACCAGCACCGTCATCACCCCCCCCTCGGTCTCGATGCCGAGCGACAGTGGGGTCACGTCCAGCAGCACCACATCCTTCACATCACCGGCGATGATGGCCCCCTGCACGGCAGCCCCCACCGCGACGACCTCGTCCGGGTTCACTCCCTTGTGGGGTTCCTTGTCGAAGATCTTGCGGACCAGTTCCTGGACCTTCGGAACCCGGGTCGAGCCCCCCACCAGCACCACCTCGTCGATCTGCGAGGGAGAGAGCTTGGCATCTTTCAGGGCCTTCACGACCGGTTCCCGGCAGCGCTCGATCAGGTGATCGACCAGCCGTTCGAACTCGGCCCGCGTGATCGTCATCTGCAGGTGCTTGGCCCCGGTGGCGTCGGCCGTGATGAACGGCAGATTGATGTCGGTCGACTGCGAGCTGGAGAGTTCCTTCTTCCCCTTCTCGGCCGCCTCGCGGAGCCGCTGCAGAGCCATCGGATCCTTCCGCAGGTCGATGCCATTCTCTTTCTGGAACTTTTCGGCAATGAAGTTGATCAGGGTCTCATCGAAATCGTCGCCACCCAGGTGGGTGTCGCCATTGGTCGAGAGCACCTCCACCACCTCATCACCCACTTCGAGGACCGAGACGTCGAACGTCCCGCCCCCCAGGTCGAAGACCACAATCTTTTCGTCTTTTTTCTTTTGCAGACCATACGCGAGGGCGGCGGCGGTCGGCTCATTGATGATTCGGTCGACCTCCAGCCCGGCAATCTGACCGGCGTCCTTGGTCGCTTGCCGCTGGGCATCGTTGAAGTAGGCCGGGACCGTGACCACCGCCCGGTTCACCTTGTGCCCAAGGTAGCTCTCGGCCGCCTCCTTCAGCTTCCGCAGCACCTGGGCCGAGATCTCGGCGGGGGTGAACGTCTTGTCCCCTGCCTTGACCTTCACGTACTCATTGGCGCCTCCCACGACCTCGTAGGGAACCATCTTTTCTTCACTGGCCACCTCGCTGTGACGGCGACCCATGAATCGCTTGATCGAATACACCGTCCGGCGCGGATTGGTCACTGCCTGCCGCTTGGCCGGATCCCCCACCAGAATGTCTCCCTTGTCAGTGAACGCCACCACGCTGGGGGTCAACCGATTCCCCTCGAGGTTGGCGATCACCTTCGACTCCCCCCCCTCCATGATGGCCACGACCGAGTTGGTGGTCCCCAAGTCGATGCCAATGATGGTCTCTCCACGCGCAGCCATGGTTTCCCCTTCGGTTTGAAGACAGACGAATGTCTGGATCTGTGTGTGAAAGGCAAGAATCGACCGGACGGGTGCCAATCAACCCCAATCGACAACCGCAAGCCTTGTCTGGACCGGTCCGCTTGCACTGAGTGTCTGTTGCAGACGAACCAATCTTTAGCAAGCGGCGTGCCGAAGCTGGCAAGACGGTCGCTCAGGAATCATCAAGTCTAGTGCTATCAATGATTTACAGCGATTTCCCAGAAGTCGTTCTTGCCCGGGAGCGGGGTCCCAAGCAATCCGCTTGCCAAACTGGCAGATTGCCATGGGGATGGCCAAAATCGGCCGACTGCCAAAATGTCAGGAGTGTGTGGCTCGGGGCCCGCCGTGTGCGGGCGGACTCAAACCGCCCCGGGAGAGCCGCTGAAGCGGAGTTGGCTTCTCGTCTGACCCAACCGACATTTTCGTCAGTTTCGACAAGGAAAGTCGACCGAGAGCCGATCAGGCGGGGTGGGTGCTTGACACCTATTCAGGGCCAAACTACAAGAAAATTCGAGTTTTCATCACTACTGAGACGCGTTCTCCGCCCCGCATCAGGGTCTTCGAGCCCAATGGCCAAGAAAGTTGTCAAATCCACTCGTTCTGGAAAGCCGAC
>JBKCTR010000698.1:0-3580 GCA_046318755.1 Planctomycetaceae bacterium | reverse complement strand
AGCGAGGTGATCCACCAGGCGGCCCAGGTGCGGGCGGCGGTGTCTTGGGCCACCCCTCGATGGCTGTCGGTCTGGTCGCGATGCTCGATCGCCGACCAGAGAAAGCCCCGGAAGAAAAATTCTTCAAAAACCGCAGGCACGACGGCGATCAGCGCGACGATCCAGCCGACGGGAATCTGCCCCAGATCGCCCAAATAACTGGTGAGTCGCTCCAGCAGACCGGCGAAGTCGACCCCCCGGAACCGCGCCACCGCCACGATCAATTCGTGGTCGGGAATCCACAGGCTGAGCCCGAGAGCGGCGGTTCCCAGCCAGACAAGAGGAGAGCGAGCGCGATCGCCGAGGGCGTACCAGCGGCGGAAATCGACCCGGGCGAACCAGCAGACCACGGCGGGAATGAACCCGAACGCCAGCCCGGTGACGACGCTGCCCAACTGCAGCCGGGGGAGCATTCCCGGCAGGATCTGGCCGATTCCCTGCAACAGGAAGAACAACGGGAAGATGATCGCCACGGTGACGACGGCGGCAATGAGGCTGGGGGCCGGCTGCCGCCCGCTGGACCGCCGCCACAGGTCGTGCCAGCCGCTGGATGAGCTGTAGAGCACCGACTCGGCTCCGAAGATGCGCGAGGCGAGACCAATCGCGGCGGCGGCGTAGACTGCCGTCGACCCCACCACGGCCACCGCCGCCCCGGCAGTCACCTGGTCGGTCAGCAGGTCCCGTCCGAGCAGCACGATATTTGCCAGAGGCATCACCCGCAGCAGTCCCTCGAGGGCCAGCCCCGGCATCAGTCCCAGAGTTCCCGGGGCCAGTGAGAGCAGCATCAACGGAATGAGGTACGCCTGGGCTTCTTTGAAGCTACGGGCAGTGCAGGTGACCACCAGCAACAGCGCGGCATAGAACGCGGCGAACAGCAACAGCAGGGCGAAGATCGACCCCAGAGTCGCCGCATTGAACCCCGCCGCTCCGAAGACCGCCTTCCCGAGGCCGCTGGCCTGCAGGGTGATGGTCATCATCAACAGATTGGCGGCGGCGGTGAGCAGAGCCACCACCAGCACAGCGACGTACTTGCCAAACAGCAGGCTGACCCGAGGGATGGGGGCGGCCATCAGCACTTCGAGGGTTCCTCGTTCCCGCTCGCCAGCCGTCAGGTCGATGGCGGGATAGACCGCCCCGGTGACTGTCATGAGGGTGAGAATGAGGGGGATGACCGCCGCGAGGGAGATGCGGGCGCGGGGTGGGGCCACCGCCGAAACCGAACGGCGTTGCGCCAGAATCGGGGGAGAGCGCTGCGAGACCTGCAGGACCTTCAGGCGTTCGTCGAGAAATTTTTCCCCGGCTTTGCGCAGTCCTTCAGTGACCAGGTCGGCCGCCTCGCGACTGACCGCCGAGTCATCGCGGTAGAGCAGTTCGAGGTCGAGTTCGAGATCATTGCGGGGATCGAGATCGCCCCGGGGTTCCCCCAACGGTCGGATGACCAGGTCGGCCCGTCCCACCTGCAATGCTTCTTCGGGATTGAGGTCGACATGTCCGGTGAAGACCGCGCCGCGTCCCTCGGGGCGGACGGCGAGACCCGGTTCGTCGAACGTCAGCCCTCCCTGTCGCAGGATTTGCACCAGGGAGGCCCCTTCCGGCGGATTGCGGAAGGCGAGGTTGAACACCGGCTGGTCGACGGCGTTCAACTGAGACAGGAAGAATTGCTGGAACGCGATCGAGAGCAGCGGATACAGCAGCAGGGGCATGAGGACCAGCGTGAGGATCGTGCGGCGATCCCGCAGGATCTCCCGCAGTTCCTTGAGGGTCAGCCGCCAGAGCCGCCCCAGCCGACCGCTGTTGTCCGTCGCTGCCGTGGTCACCAATCCCCCGTGAAAACAAGACCCCTGATTCTAGTCAGGCTGGCGACCGCCGTCCCACCACATTGACTCCCGAACCAATCAGCAGCGACCGGTCATACACCCAGCGGTAGAACGTGCCGGTCTTTTCGGGGGGCAAAACCCGCAGGTCGACAAATCCCGAATCGCGGTACCAGCCCAGCAGTTCGTCGACGGTATGGTGGTGCTGATATTGCGGGGCGTACCAGTCAAACGTGTCGCACAGCCGGTTTTCGTAGACCGGGTGGGCACTGAAATTCACGAGCTTGTTGAGGGTCTTGTTGACGACCGGAATGCCTCCCAGCGTGGCCCCCCATCGGCACCAGGCTTCGAGCCGGTCGTGGGGCATCTGGATGGTGCGGCGACGGAGCCAGCGATTGAGCGACTCTTGCCACCATTGGTTGCGACGATAGAGCCAGACGGCATACCGCCCGCCGGGCTTGACCAAGCGGCTCACGGCGTCGAACACCGCCCGGGTGTCGACGTCATGATGCATGACCCCGATCGAAAAGACGAAATCGAACGACTGCTCGGCAAAGGGAAGCTGTTTGAGGTCGGCCTGCACGAACCGGAGGGCGGGGAGGTGGGCGCAGAGCCGGGCCGCCTTGTCGACGGCATGCGAATGGTCGGCCCCCCAAACGCGGGCCCCCGCCTCACCGGCGACTTTGCTGTAGCGTCCACCGCCGCAACCGGCGTCGAGCACATCGAGCCCGGCGAGCTCCTCCAGGCGAACGCCGGTTTTCGCCACGAAGGTCGCCCGGTCTTCGTCGTCATGGGCAACTTCGTAGCGATTCCACTGCCGGCCGAAGCTTTCGAGGTGCTGCGACGCGACGAACCGCGGAATTCCCCGGTCAACCGGTACGGTGGCACCGCATGCGCCGCAGGTCAGCCGTTCGGCGGTTGACTCGCGCAGAGGTTGCCGGCAGGTGGGGCACAGCAGCCGGGGAATCGCCGCGGTCATGCTTTCATTCCTCCCGGCAGTGGCCGCACAGCCAACGCCTCACCTTCAGCCGGATACAAGCCGCAGAGCCAATGGTCCGGTGGATCGCTGCTGACACAGAGCCAGCGGATGCCCCCGCCGGCAGGGGATCCGGCGGGGGAGAACGGTCACGCTCAGGTCAGCTTGCGGGCCCGGATCCAGTCGGTATGGAAGTCCCCTTCCTTGTCGAGCCGTTTGTAGGTGTGAGCGCCGAAGTAGTCGCGTTGGGCCTGCAGCAGGTTGGCGGGGAGCCGGTCGCGGCGGTAGCCGTCAAAGTACGACAGGGCCGCGGTGAATCCAGGCACGGGCAAACCGAGCTGCACGGCGGTGGCCACCACATGCCGCCAGCCGGGTTCGGCCTTGCGGATGGCGTTGGCGAAGAAGTCGTCGAGCAGCAGGTTTTCGAGCTTGGGATTCTTGTCGAAGGCCGGCTTGATGTCTTCGAGGAAGCGGGCCCGGATGATGCAGCCCCCCCGCCACAGCAGCGAAATGTTGCCGTAGTTGAGGTTCCACTGGAATTCCTTGGCGGCCGCCTCGAGCTGCACGAAGCCCTGGGCGTAGCTGCAGATCTTCGAAGCGTAGAGCGCCTGCCGGATCGCCTCAATGAACTTCGCCTTGTCTCCCGTGTACTTGGCGGTGGGTGGGGGGAAGACCTTCGAGGCCCGCACGCGGGCGGGCTGCTGGGCCGAGAGGCAGCGGGCGAACACCGACTCGGTGATCAGCGTGGTCG
>JBKCTR010000697.1:0-10890 GCA_046318755.1 Planctomycetaceae bacterium | reverse complement strand
CGGCTGTGACCATTGAAGACTGACTTGATCGCCGCCGTCTCCGCCTTGTCACCCAAGGGGGTGCTGGTCCCGTGGGCGTTGATGTAGTCAACCTGCGAGGTATTCAACCGGGCATCCTGCAGAGCGAATTGCATCGCCCGTGCGGCACCTCGCCCCTCCGGGTCCGGAGCCGTCATATGGTTACCGTCGGCACTCAGACCATAGCCAACCACTTCGGCCAGAATGGTGGCGCCGCGGCGTTTCGCGTGCTCATACTCTTCGAGAACCGCCATTCCGGCTCCCTCCGCAATCACGAAGCCGTCTCGGTCGCGGTCGAATGGGCGGCTGGCCCGTTGCGGATCATCATTCCGGGTCGAAAGGGCGCTCATTCGGGCGAAACCGGACAACCCCATGGGGGTGATCGCGGCCTCACTGCCTCCCGTCACAACCACGTCGGCCCGGTTCGCACGAATCAGGTCGAACGCATCTCCAATCGCATTGGAAGCAGAAGCACAGGCGGTCGCCACTGCCGTGTTCGGTCCCTTGAGACCCCAGAACACCGAAATGTTCCCACTGGCGGCGTTGACCATCAGCTTGGGAATCATAAACGGGGAGACGCGATTAGGGCCCCGGTCAAACAGGGCGCAGTGCTGCTCCTCGATTTCGTGGAGACCGCCAATACCGCTTCCGGTGACTACACCATGGCGATACGGATCTCCCGTCTCGAAATCGATACCCGCCTGCTGGATGGCCTTGGCGGCTCCATACATGGCGAACTGGCAGAAGCGATCGAGACGCTTGACTTCCTTGGCCGGGATGCACTCCTCAGCCGAGAAATCCTTGATCTCGCCGCCAAACCGCACCTTGAAATCCGTCGGGTCAAATCGTTGAAGGTGGCTCACGCCACTCTTCCCCGCGCAGAGATTGTCCCAGAACTCCGAGACGTTGGATCCCAGCGCAGTCACAACCCCGACACCGGTGACTACAACACGCCTCGTCATTGTTAGGTGCCGCTCTTTTCCTCGATGTACTGAACCGCGTCTCCCACGGTCTTGATCTTCTCGTAGTCTTCGTCGGGAATGCCGATCTTGAATTCGTCCTCGAATTCCATCACCAGCTCGACGATGTCCAGGGAATCGGCCTGCAGATCCTTGATGAACGACTTATCGTTCGTGATCTCTTCCTTCGGCACCTGCAGCTGCTCTGCCACAATCCCGAACACCTTTTCCGCAATCTTCTCCTTGGTCAACTCAGTGGCCACGCAAGCTTCCTCCCTTGTCTTCGTGAACTGCAACCGCCCTGCCGAACTCGGGCAAGGTATATCGCGTTTGCAGAAGTGTGTAAACTGCAACCTTGGGGGATTGATACAGGCTATCCATCCCCCCCGACCGTCACACATTCGACCTTGCGGTCGATCCGCTTCATCAGCCCCTTGAGCACCTTGCCCGGACCGATCTCATAGAACTTCTCTACTCCGGCTGCCAGTAGCCCCCGGACACAGTCTTCCCACAGCACGGGGGCCAGCACCTGTCGTACCAGCAGATCCGGAAACTCCCCAGCGGCCTGATGTGGCTGTGCATCAACATTCGAGTAGACCGGGATGCGTGCCGATTCCCAGCGGATCTCCCGAAGCGCCTCGGCCAGCCGCTGGTCTGCGGGATGCATCAGTTCGGTATGAAACGCTCCCGCCACTGCCAAGGTTGCGGTCTTGGCCCCCTGTTCCTCCGCCAACTGCAGCGCTCGGGCACACGCCTCTTTTGAGCCCGACAGTACGGTATTTCCAGGACACAGGTAGTTCGCCACCCACAAAGGTCCCGCCTCTCGTGCCTGGGCACACAGCGCTTCGACCTGCGGGCGGTCCATCATCAAAATGCTGACCATCCCCGAGGGATTCGCATCGGCCGCTGCCTGCATCGCCGCCCCCCGTCGCTGCACAAGCCGCACACCGTCAGCGAAGGCCAGGGCCCCAGCAAACGTCAACGCGGTGTACTCGCCAAGGCTCAATCCCGCGGCAAATTCCGCTCTGAGCACCACATCGGGAGACTCTTGACGCAATTGCTCGAGTGCTGCGAGGCTCGCAACGTAGATCCCGGGCTGGCTCACCGCTGTCGAATCAAGTCGATCTTTTGGCCCCTCCTGGCAAACCTGCCACAGGTCGTATCCCAAGATCTCCGAGGCCTCGGAGAACAAGCGTGCGGCCGCAGCCGAATTGCTGACGGCAGAACGCCCCATCCCCACGAATTGGGCCCCCTGTCCGGGGAACAAAAATGCTGTTCGAGCCATGCTGGATCCTCGTGGCAGCGGACTGCCCTCTCCCTCTTACTCTCAACCGGACCGGCACCTTCGCCGGTTTGACCCTCGTGGCCAGCTCTTCGCCAAACACGACCAATCGAGCGACCGCTGAGTCGCACGGGGCAGATCCGCATTCTGGGTTGGTCTGCCTTGGTCCGTGGATTCGGGTGACTGCAACCGATCTCTGCCAAGCCCTCATGCACGTTCGACATCGATCCCACCGACCTCAAGCCAACCGAGGAACCCGGTTTGAATTGCCGCCCCACCACCCATTAACCGCCGGGAGTCTCCGCCAGAGCCTCGACGATCTGGGAGTTGATCCGCCGGTCATGAAACTCGACCGCCCTTCGCAGAGCGTTCAAAATCGACCGATCCGTGCTCGAACCATGGCAGATCATGCACACACCATCCACCCCCAACAGCGGTGCGCCCCCCGACTCGTGGTACGAAAATCTCCGTTCCACATTTTCGAATGCCCGCCCCACCAGGTGCTTTTCTTGGTCGACATGTTGCAGCACTTCTTGTGCCAGCCCCCTGAGCATCATCTCGGCCATGCCTTCGCTGGCCTTCAGAACGACATTGCCCACGAATCCTTCGCAGACGATCACATCCGCCGCGCCTTGGAACAGATCTCTTCCCTCGACATTCCCCAGATAGCGCTCCCGCACGGGGCTGTCGCTAATCAGCTTGTGGGTATCGCGAATCTGCTCGGTTCCTTTACCCTCCTCACTGCCGATGTTCATGAGACCGATGCGAGGAGTTCCAATCCCCATCACTTGACGGGCATAAATGTCTCCCATCACGGCGTACTGGGCCAAGTGCTCCGGTTTCGCACCAGGATTGGCCCCCACGTCGAGCAAGACCGTTTGCCCAGTCATCGTGGGAAGCACCACCCCAATTCCAGGACGACGCACCCCCTTGAGGAACAGCCGCGTGCGCAGCCCCGCCCCGACCACGGCCCCAGTGCTTCCCGCACTCACCACGGCGTCCGCTTCGCGACCCGCCATCAGTTTCCAGCACACGGCGATCGAGCAGTTGGGCTTTTTAAGAAGCGCTTCCATCGGCTTCTCATCCATCCCGGCAACTCCCTCTGAGGGAATCACCACAATCTGCTGACCGCTGTATCCGGATTCAGCCAGCAGTCGCTCCAGCTCGGCCTGATCGCCAACCAGAAGCACTACGAGCTCGGGATTCTGCTGAACTGCCGCGATGGCCCCATGTACATTCGGTCCGGGGGCGAAGTCGCCCCCCATCGCATCCAGGGCAATCCGCATGCAGCGCTATTCCCCCGCCTGCACGTCAACCACCGTGCGGCCCAAGTAGGTGCCGCAGGTAGGACAGACCACATGGCTGGGATGTTGGGTACTGCACTTTGGGCAGGTGGTCAATTGGATGCCCTTGATCGCATTATGGCTCCGCCGCTTGGCGGTGCGCGAGTGGGACTGACGTCGCTTAGGTACGGCCATGGAGACTCAAACTCGAAACTCAAAAGGGGACGTCTGTTGGTCATGCCCAAGTGGGCCTGCTCTCAGCGGTCCCGTGAAGGAGGTGCATCAGTCGCAAAGCCGATGCGAAGTTTTAGTGTACGGGGGAGCAATTCAGACTGTCAAGGAGCAATCGCTACTCCCTCGCCCTTCTGCGATCCCTGCCATTCCCCTCGCATCCACTGGATCAACAGTCTCAGCTCCCGTTCCGGCAATCGCTCCGTGTCAAGCGCGGGCATCATGTTTTTCTTCCCGTAAAATCGCTTCTCTCCAGGGTTCCGCACAAAATCCACAAGCCACTGCTCGGAACCGTAACCATTCAGGTCCAAACCAGGACTGATCCCTCCAGACCCACTTCCCTCCGGGTCTCCCGCCTTGAGTTCGTAACACTGCAGGCATTGTGCATATTCCAGCGGCTCCCCCTGGGCATCCACTGCGTCTCCGGTGAAGACCTCTTGCTCCAACTTCAGTTCCTCTTCCGTCAACTTTGCCGCCTCGGCGAGCCCCGCCTCGCGGGCCAGCAAAGCGGCCACACCCTGGAGATGTACTGTCTGTAACCCGCTCGTTTTCACGTTTTCCCGGGTCCACTGCGCCATCTCTCCTGCTTTCAGCCGCTCTCCTCCAGGAATTTGGTCGGTCTGCCCAAAAAAACTCGGTCCAGAAGGGTCTTGAAGAAATCGCAAGACCCAATCCCGCGAGCCGAAACCAGCCAAATCAGGAGCCGTCCCACGCACTGGACGCAGCTCGCCCGCCACCTCCTCCTGCGTCAACTTGCCCAGGCCATCATGTCCGTTCCAAGTATGGCATCCCGCGCAATGCTCGGCAAACAGCCGCGGCCCGCGGACTTTGGCATCTCCCTGCAACAGGGCCCGCGGTCCCTCGGGGGGTATCCCGTTCTCCCGTGCCAGGTACAACGCCCTTGCCGCCAATCTCAGTTCCCCTGCCTTCGCCTTCAGAAACTCCGGGTTGGCGTGGTCTTGCGACCAACCAGCCCACAGCAGCCAACCAGAGCCAGCCACCAAGACCAAAGTCAAACAAGTGCCCAGAGCCCATCCAACCGCTTTTCCCACCACCCGATCGAACACCGGGATCAGGCACAGCAGTCCGACGATGACCATGGGCAGCAGCCCGGTGATCAGTACCTCTTTCTCGGCCGGAACCAAGTGTCTCAATTCGTAAAGCGGACGCACATACCACTCGGGCCGTGCCAGATGGGGCAGATCGGGATCGGCCGGCGCGGTCAGCCGCAGACCATTCGGGGCGAGTTCCCAACCGGTGGTCTCCATTCCCCGCGTCTCCCAGGTGGGCCATTTCCAGGCCAGCCCTGCTGCCAGAAAGGTCAGCAAGAAAAACGCAGCCAGATTGCGCGAAGACTGGTAGGGCCAGTAGGAACGTGCCGTCGATTCGGGATCGATCATTACCCCCGCCGCGTGTGCTCGCAGCTTATCCCGGCGGACCAAGGCGAAATGCACTGCCAAGAGCACTGAGGCGGAGACGGGCAAAACCACCACATGCAGGGTGTACAGCCGGGTGAGGGTCAGGTTCCCAAATTCCGCCCCACCCACCAACAAGGTCCGCAGCAGGCCCCCAACCAGTGGCATGGTGCCCACCATGCTGGTTTCAATCTGATAGGCCTGGTAACCCTCCTGGTCCCACGGCAGCGGATTCCCCGTGATGGCCATCGCGACTGTCAGCAATCCCAACAGCAGCCCGGTCCAATAGGTCACCTCCCGGGGCTGACGATAAGCGGCCGTCACCACAACCATCAGGAAGTGCCAAACCATCACCACCAGCATCAGGCGGGAGGTCAGGTGGTGCAGCCCTCGAATGATCCCACCCCATTGCGTCTGGGTCTCCAGCTACTGCACACTGCCCCACGCCGCCGTCTCGCTGGGGCTGTAGACGGTCATCAGCAGTGTGCCGGTGACCAGTTCCACTCCAAACATCAGCAGCAAAGAACCAGCCCAGACATAGCGCCAGCTCGAGGTGCGGTTGACGGGAAAATTCAACCACAACAGGGCATGCAATAGGCCACGGTAGCCGGTCCGGTCGTCCAGCCAGTCGAGTCTTTAGACAAGAGGCACCTGTTCCGAAATTCCCGGTTCGAACCGTGCCAACTGCACGCTCACCCACACATCGTTGCCAAGCTTTTCCAGGCGGCTTTCCAGTCGATCGAGCCCGCGTTTCTGCGGTCCTGCGATCGTGGCCCCATCAAGTCCGTAGCTGGCGGCGTGACAGGCGCAGAAAAACTGCTTCTTTTCGGGGAGGGAATCGACCGGGCAGCCCAAGTGCGGGCAGGTCACTGCGAAGACATCGACAGAGTTGTCGCCCGTTCGGACGGCCCACACCGCTCCAATCGCCCCTTCGGAGTAACGGGTCCAGGCATCCACCCTCTGGTCCTTCAAAACGATCCGCCTGGGGGTGCCCACCGCGAGACTGTCCAGTTTCACCAACCTCCGAAAAACTCCGGCACTCCGCTTTTTTCCCAACGGCTCACACAACAGACCAACCCCCGGCAAGGCGAGCAGTCCGGCATAGGCGCTCGCCAACAGGGCCGAGGACCATTGAAAAAAGCTTCTGTGTTCCATGTGAATGCGTACTCGGGAACTTGCCGAAATGGCCCTGAGGGCCAAACAAAAACACCCGGAGAGACAAGGCTGCATAGGCCTCGTCTTTCCGGGCGTTCTTCACCCCTGTGAACATGGTTGCCCCCCATTTCTGGGCTGAACCACCAGAGCGTCTCGAACCTATCAACGCCCATTCATATCAGTCAATGGTTATTAAGATCAGTTTGTCCTGTGTGTTGTCGATGGGAATGCACGCTTTGTCTTGCCGGAGATCATTTTCCGAATTTCCTCCCCCGCAGGTGCCGGATTCCCGCTGGCCTTCTCCAGTTCTTCACACAAATCCCCGCTGTCTCCACGCAATCGACCATTTAACTCAGGAAATTGTTCCCCCCTCCCTCAACCTGCCGACACACAGTGCGGTGCCCTCGCCTCTCGACATGCCCCCCAGGATGACGCTGGGGGAACTGCCAGCCTCAGAGTTGGGAGTTCCCCCGTCCTGTACCACAGGCGAAGTTCTCGACCTGTTTGATCGCAATCCGGAAATCCCGGGAGTCATCGTGCATGATGGCACCCGCTTGGTGGGGGTGCTGTCGCGCGTCAAGTTGATGGAACGGCTGAGTCAACCCTTCGCCATGGAGCTATATCGCAAGCGTCCCATCCGGGTGCTGCACGATACCATCGACGATGCTCCGGATCTGTTCGACTCGACCGAGCCTATCCCGGCTGCCGCTCAGAAGGCCCTCATGAGACCGGCCAACCGGGTCTATGAACCAGTGGTATTGCACCACCCCAATGGCCGCCATTCCCTGTTGGAACTGCAGAAACTCTTGATGGCCCAATCGCGGCTGTTGGAACTGGCCAATCTTGAAGTCCAGCGGCGGCAGGAAATTGCCGAACAGTCGAGCGTCTCGAAGAGCCAGTTCCTCGCCAACATGAGCCACGAGATTCGCACCCCGCTCACCGCCATCCTCGGATTTGCCGAAAACCTCCTCGAGCCCCGTTTACCCGATCCCGAACGGCAATCCGCCGTCCGCACCATTCTCCGCAATGGAGAGCACCTGCTGGAGGTGATCAACGACATCCTCGATCTGTCCAAGATCGAGGCGGGCAAACTCGAGGTCGAGTTGTTGCCCGTCTCGGTGGTGCAGATCGCCGCCGACGTGCTGTCGGTCATGCGTGTTCGGGCCGACTCGAAGCAACTGCCCCTCCGGCTGGAATACCTTGGCCCCATCCCCCAGAAGATTCAAACCGACCCCACCCGGCTCAGGCAGATTCTGATCAATCTGCTCGGGAATGCCATCAAGTTTACCTCCCGTGGCCACGTCACTCTGCGGATTGAATATCACCCCGAGCCGGTCTCTGCCCCCGCAATCTCCTTCACGATCGTCGACACTGGCATTGGCATGACCCCCGAGCAGGCGGGGCGCCTGTTCGAAGCCTTCACTCAGGCCGATGGATCCACCACCCGCCGGTTCGGAGGCACCGGTTTGGGGCTGGCCATCAGTCGGCGGCTCGCCCGCATGCTGGGTGGAGATGTGACGGTCACCAGTGACCTCGGCAGAGGAAGCGAGTTCCGCGTGGTGATTGCCACGGGCCCGTTGGGCGAGTCTGGTCTGCTCACCGCCCCACAGGATGCCACCATTTCCGATCCCGATCCTCCGCCGTTGGACCTCAGCGACATCCACCTGGACCTGCGGCTGCTGCTGGTTGAAGACAGCCCTGACAATCAGTTGCTGATCGGTCATTTCCTCCGCCGGCTGGGGGCGGAGGTCCACCTGGCCGACAATGGTCAGGCAGGCCTTGACCTTGCCCTGAATGCCGACGCCGACGGGCAACCCTTCGATCTCATCCTCATGGATATGCAGATGCCGGTTCTCGATGGCTATAGTGCCGTCCGGCGTCTGCGCAGCCTTGGCTACTCGCACCCGATTGTTGCCCTGACGGCGAACGCCATGGGAGGCGACCAACAAAAGTGTCTCTCGGCGGGATGCGACGATTACGCCACCAAGCCCATCAACCGGCCCCAACTCTTCGAGCTGATCGTGCGGCACACCCGCGCCCGACGGGAACCGCCGGTGGTGCGGACCGGCGCGGCGGAATCGCGCGAGCTGCTCGACGAGATTCCCTTGTTTGAGCGCAAGACGCCGCCGCCTGGAACCGAGGCCGATTCACCCTTCGACCGCAGGCTTGCCCTCGAGCGGGTGGGGGGCGACGTGGCCATGCTTCACGAATTGGCCGCCCTGTTCCTGGAACTGGCCCCCCAGATGCTGGGGGATATTTACAGGGCCATCGAATCGGGAGATGCCGAGACGCTTCGGAGGCAGGCCCACACACTGAAGAACTCGGCCGACAACGTGGGGGCTCGCCGGGCGACCCAGGCCGCTTTCGAACTGGAAAAGCTCGCGACCGACCGCAACCCCGACGGATGGCGGATTGGTTTCGCGCGGATCGAATCGGAAATGGCCCGGCTGCTCCCGGCACTCGAACGTCTGCTTCAGCACAACCTGCTTCGCAATTGACGAATTATCAAGTCCACGGATCCTGACAGGCATGGGAAATACAGCTTTGGTGGTGGACGACTCGGTCATGGACCGGCGCCGCGCGGGAGGTCTGATTGAAAAGGAAGGGGACTGGCACGCAGTCTACGCTGAAGACGGTCCGGCCGCCCTTGCCAAAATCGCTGAATCGGTTCCGGACGTCGTCATCACCGACCTGACCATGCCCGGTATGACAGGACTGGAACTGGTCGAGGCAATTCGTCGCGATCACCCCGATCTGCCGGTCATCATCATGACGTCCATGGGCAGTGAAGACATCGCCGTTGAGGCGTTGCGCCAGGGGGCCGCGAGTTACGTTCCCAAGCGGAGGCTGGCGGGAGACCTGTTGAACACCGTCCGCAGTGTGGCGGCCGACTCTCGCGATTCCCGGGGAACCGCGGGTCTGCAACCCTGCCTGCGCAAGCAGACTCTCTCGTATAGCCTCCCGCCCGACCTCACCCTTGTGCTCGCCCTGGCCGGTTCCCTGCAGCAAACACTCTCAGAAATCTGGGACTGCCCCAAGCGGGAACTGATCAACATCGGCATCGCCCTCGAAGAGGCCCTCGTCAACGCCTATTATCACGGCTGCCTCGAAGTGGGCCGCGACCTCCGCGATTCCGACCACGCCGCCTGGACCAACATGGTCGAGGACCGCCGTCAATCTGCCCCTTGGTGCGATCGTCGCATCCATCTTGAAGCCGCCATCTCCCCCCAGCGATGCACCTTCGTGGTGGTCGATGAGGGCCCTGGGTTCGATCCCGCCCAGCTTCCCGACCCCACTGACCCCGCTCACCTCGAGAGTGAGCTAGGCCGTGGGCTCGTCCTGATCAGCACTTTCATGGATTCCGTCACCCACAACTCCCGGGGAAATGAACTCACGATGGTCAAGCACCGGCCCCGGCGGCGCCCCACCCCCGCGGGCCAGCCCGGGCGCAATTGACAGCCGCTCCCCACTGTGGGAAGAACCCCCTCTGGGCTGTCTTTCCTTCCCCTGTGGTTCCTGTCTTCGCCCTCATGCACCCCGTCGAATCCCACTCCGGCAATCCACACACTGTCGATCCTCTGAAGGCTCTGGTCCGTACGATTCCCGATTTTCCCAAACCGGGAATCCAGTTCCGCGATATCACCACCCTCATCCAAGACCCTTGGGGGTTCAAGCAGGCGATCGACCGGTTCGTCACCCACTACCGCTATGCACCCATCGACGTGATCGTCGCGATCGAATCACGCGGGTTCATCATTGGCGGCGCCCTGGCCCATCACCTGCATTGCGGAGTCGCTTTGGCCCGCAAAAAAGGGAAGCTCCCCTTCCAGACCCAGCGTCAGGAATACTCGCTGGAATACGGCACCGACTGCATCGAGATGCACATCGATGCCATCCGTCCCGGTCAACGCTGCCTGATTGTCGATGACCTGCTGGCGACCGGGGGAACCTGCCAGGCCACCTGCCAACTGGTCGAACGGCTGGGGGGCAAAATTGTCGGCTGCGGTTTCATCATCGAATTGCCGGAACTCGGCGGCCGCCGTCGACTCTCGCAATACGACCTCATCAGTCTGATCGACTTCGAGGGAGAGTAAGTCGCCAGCACGTAGCGACGCGAGCCTGGCCCCGGCCTGTTCCCGCCGAATCGCCAACAACTCAGGTCCCGAGGTGACTGCCGAAGTGTGTGGGCATCTTGGTTCACAACCGGACCCTCTAAGACCGGCTGAGCACGCCCAAATCCCACTCCTCAGCCTCAGTCAGCCGTCTCAGGCCCACTCGCGGACCGGCTCGGCTTCGAGCAACCGCACTGGGCGGCCGTCAACTGCCTGCACAACCAAGTCGAGCGGCAACCCCAGCTTGTGGTAGATCGTCGCCACCACCTGCTCGGTGGTGTATTCATTGTTCGACGGAGCACTCCCCTGATCGTCGGTTGCTCCAATCACCGTGCCTCCCTCAATCCCCGCACCGGCCATCACCACAAAGCCCGCCGTCGCCCAGTGATCGCGGCCGCTGGCCGAGTTGATTTTCGGCGTCCGGCCAAAATCGGT
>JBKCTR010000696.1:0-2660 GCA_046318755.1 Planctomycetaceae bacterium | reverse complement strand
AAGCTGTGCTGGGGGCCGAGTGAGAGAATCAGCCCGTCGTCATCGGCGGTCGCCTGCAGTTCGAAGTCGAAGCTGCGGCAGAACCGTTTGCGCAGGGCGAGTCCCCAGGCTTTGGTGATGCGGGCCCCAAACGGAGCATGGATCACCAGTTGCATTCCCCCCGATTCATCGAAGAACCGCTCGAAGACCACCCGCCGCTGGGTGGGAAGCAGCCCAATCGCCCCTTTTTGCGCGCGGGAGTACTCGACCACCTGGGCTACGGCCGCGTCTCCCACGCCGGTCTCGGCCTGCAGCCACGCCCGGCAGGCGACGGGATCGTCCACTCGCGCTTCGAGTTCGGTCCGCAGGGCCGAGACTTCTTCCGAGAGTTCGAGCGTGCGGCCGGGGGCCTCTCCCCGCCAGAAGGGAATGGAGGGAGGAGCCCCTCCTGCATCGGCCACGGTGACGTCATTCCCGCGCACATGCAGAATGCGCCAGGAGGTGTTCCCGAGGAGGAAGACCTCGCCCGCCTGGCTCTCGCTGGCGAAATCTTCATCGAGCGTTCCCACCACGGTCTGGTCGGGCTCGGCCACCACACGGTATGAGGCGATCTCGGGAATGGCCCCGCCGTTGGTCGCGGCAATGAGGCGGGCTCCCTTCCGGGCGCGGACCCGCCGTTGCACCTGGTCGTGATGCAGAAAGACCCGGCCGCGGGTGGTGGGGGTGATCCCTTCACTCAGGTAGGCCAGGGTATCGTCGAAGTCGCGCCGTGAGAGGTGGCGGTAGGGCCAGGCGCGGCAGATCAACTGGTACAGATCATCGGTCGGCCACTCCTGGCAGCCGACTTCAGCCACGATTTGCTGGGCCAGAATGTCGAGCGGGGCGAGGGGGATGGGGGTCACATCCAGCCGGCCCGCCTTGACCGCCCGCAGCAGGGCCAGGCATTCGACCAGTTCATCGCGGGTGAGGGCGACCAAGCGTCCCTTGGGGATGAGTCCCAGGGCATGCCCCGACCGGCCCACGCGTTGCAGGAACGTGGCGATCGAGCGGGGCGAGCCAATCTGGATGACCAGGTCGATGTACCCGATGTCGAGCCCCAACTCGAGCGACGCAGTGGCGACCACCGCCTTCAGTTGGCCATTTTTGAGCCGCTGCTCGGTGTCGTGCCGGCGTTCGGCCGCCAGCGATCCATGATGGCTGCTGACCGCTTCTTCCCCCAGGATCTGCGTGAGGGAGTGGGTGATCCGCTCGGCGAGGCGGCGGGTGTTGACGAAGATCAGTGTGCTGCGGTGTGTGGTGATCAGCTCGGCCAGGCGGGCGTTGAGTTCGGCCCACTGCTCGTGCATGCAGACCGCCCCCAGTTCGCTGGGGGGAATCTCGACATCCAGATCGAGTTGCCGTTGATGGCCGACGTCGACAATTGCCGCGACGGGCAACGGCACTGCCGGTGGTTCAGTCGCCGTCTCGACCGATGGGTGTGTGTCGACTGGCTGGGTGCTATTGGGCGACGCCACCGCCAGAGTGCCGGGGGTTTTCGGACAGCCGACTGGCTGGGGCACTTCGCCCCCGGAGCTGGGAATGTGCCCCGTGTTGTTCCAGGCGAGGATGTGTTGTTCGTCGCCCCCCACGAGGAACGCGGCCATCCGTTCGAGTGGGCGTTGGGTGGCGGAGAGGCCAATGCGTTGCACGGGATGGCCGCAGAGGCTGTCGAGCCGTTCGAGTGAGAGGGCCAGGTGCGAGCCCCGTTTGTCGCGGACCAGAGCGTGGATCTCGTCGACGATGACGGTCTCGACCGTCTGCAGGCGTTCGCGGCCGCGGGGGCTGGTCAGCAGCAGGAACAGCGACTCGGGGGTGGTGACGAGGATGTGGGGCGGGTTGCGGATCAGCCGGGCGCGGTCGCGGGGCGAGGTGTCTCCGGTCCGCAGGCCCACCGAGATTCCGGGGAAGGGGACATTGAGTTCGCGGGCGAGCTGGGCGATCTCGGCGAGCGGGGTCTCGAGGTTCCGCTGCATGTCGTTCGAGAGAGCGCGCAGCGGCGAAAGGTAGACGACGCGCAGTTCCTGGGGCAGTTCGCCCCGTTCGGCCTCGCGCACCAGACGGTCGATGGCGGCCAGGAACGCGGTGAGGGTCTTACCCGAGCCGGTGGGGGCGGCGATGAGCGTGTGCTCGCCCGACTGAATGCGGGGCCAGCCGGCCTGCTGCGGTTCGGTGGGGCCGGCGAACCGGCTGAAGAACCACTGCTGGATGAGGGGATGAAACTGCTCCAACCGCATGCCGCCAGACTCCCTCGCCAAGTGCGGGCGGAGAACCAACTCTCCACCTCCGTGCGACCATCGAATTTACTGTGCTGGAGTTCACAACGCGAGGGTGAAACGTGTGGGGCGCTGGGGCGGTTGCCTGATACCGTTACCGCACGTCACTTCGGCAATCCCTGTCGGATCGTGGCAGGGAGTCCAGTCAGATCGTTTTCACGCACCACGTCGATTTCATCGTGCTGACCGACAGGTGCGTCGCCGAAAGGAAGCCGTTTACAGATGTGGGTTTTGCAAATTCGTGGCAGCTCACCATCGGCCAGGCGAATCGGGATCTCGACCAGGTATGCCGGGTTTTGTCACCGGCCGAAATGGCCCAACAGCGTAGCCGTTGGCCCTTGTCACGAGTGGGCTGATTTCAGCCTGCGC